>CAZUAM010000125.1:0-13399 GCA_964618095.1 uncultured Planctomycetaceae bacterium
CGCGTAGCCGCGGCGGCTAAACGTTCCACTCCCAGAATCGTGCAACTCCATTTAGAGTAGCCTTGAATGGATTGCGGCTTTCTCGGCCGAGCAGCGGCCCACAGAACTGCTACCCCCATGCCAATCACGGTTTCCAGCTCGGCCCCGCCAGACCTGCTGCTGGTCCGAACTCATAGACCGGATTCGCGCTCCGGACCGCTGAACCTGAATTTGGTGGCCAGATTAAAACGCTACGCTGTCCGCTTCCGCCGACGCCAAGCGCAGGCCAGAAGACCAAGAACGCCGGTCGATAACAAGACCAACGTGGAGGGCTCCGGGACCGTCGCCGCTCCACTCGGTTCCGTCACCCGCCCCCAGAACAGAATGCTCTCGGTGCGATTGTCGCGGATCAGGAACAGGAACGGATGGTCGGCGCGGAACAGCTCCGGCGGCGGAGTGACGCCGGTACTAGTGACGACGACGACGCCGGTGGCGGCGGCGGCTTCCGTCCCCTCTTCGTTCACCTCGACAAAGGCCTTATGGATCACGCTCGAGATGAACAGATCCCTCCCGCCGTTCATTCCCGAAAAGTCGGCCGCACAAGCGTCAAATGCGTCGGGCATCCCCATCGACTCAAGTACCGGCGCCAGTCCGAACTTGGAGGTCATCTCGAATTTCGGCAGAAACACAGATACCTTAGTTGCGAAAAGCTGATCGATCGACTGGTCCAGTCTTTCCGCGGTCAGCCACGATTCCAGCTCCGCCAGCCCGTCCGGCTCGTTCGGCAGCAAAGCCAACATCGAGAGGTCTTCACTCGTATACGGCATCTCGAGCATCTGAAAGGTTGGAAGAGCCGCATAGTTGAACCGCCGCTTTTGATGCATCATCTGGACGCTGAGCTGCTCGCCGGGAGCCGCCTGAAACGGTGCTTCTCGGGTCAGCTCCGGGTCGAACTGGTACTTCCAGTCGCCCTTGAAATAGATGGCATTGGTCAAGACCAGCCGGGTCAACGGGCTGAGGGCGCCCGAGGGAATCAGGTTCTTGATCTTCTGTTGGGTCTGCTCTTCTACCCAGCGATTGATGGTCTGACGCGATGGTTCCGTTTCCCGGATGAAGTCGAGCTGTGCCAGTTCGGCCCCATAGTGCTGTCGAGTGACGTCGAGATATTCAGCCAGGAAACTGTATCCCTGCTGTCCCCAGAGGCGGTTGGCCACGTTAAGCTGGTAGCCTTCCCTTTGGCTGTCGTTCAGATCGCTGATGATATTGCCGAACGCCGGGTGTAGGCAGTCTTGTGGCAGGGTGAAATGCAGGGTGTCGGCCATCTCTGCCGCGGTATTGCCCCGGGCCCCGGCGTAGGTCATCGCCAGGGCCGTCGAGATGCTGTACGGCGAAAAGAAGAGGTTGCCGTCCTGCTCCCCTGCCAGTCTTCCGTAGAGGTCGAAGGCAAACTGGTTGTTGCCGCCGACGACCGCGGCCAGATCCTGGCTGCCGGGCCCCGCCGGGTCATCTCCCCAGGCCCGAGTTGCTGTTACGAGCGCGCACGTAACCAGAACGATCGGACAAACGAGCCTGGTTCTCATGGCCAATCCCCTTTGGCAAGACCGGTTATGCTGCCTCACGTTTCGGCTTGCGGCGAACCACTTCTGCGCGTCCGGCCGCCCAAGCGGTGGCTGCCGACCTTTCCCGAAAAACCCTTATATTCCTTATAACACATCGGGGCGAACCCGGCAATGCCCCCGATGTGGGGGGGCGCCCGACTCAAACGGCCGTAGATGCTTTCGTCCGGTGGGCGGCCTCCAGGCGTGCCGCCTACGGGGAGGTCTCCGCGTCGCTCCCTTGGATGCGTTCCGGCAGGGCATCCTCGGCCAGCGGCGGCTTGCTCTTGAAGGGGTTGTAGAGCGGATCGCCCACCAGCACCATCGCCCAGGAGCCGAACGGCTTGCTGCGATAGTAGGCCTCGGCCAGGGTGTAGCGGCCGGTGAGCAAGAGCGGGAAGAAGTCGTCGGGCAGGGGAAACGACGCCAGGTAGGGTTCGCGGACCGGACCCAAGGTGGCGGAGATTCCGTCCTCCAGCATGGCGTTGCACCAGACCTTACTGCCGGGGGTGCGGAGCGTGGTGGCCTCGGAGCTGGCCAGGTGGTAGCCCACCGCCCCGGGCTGCCAGTCGAAGGCGTCGATGTACTTGGCCAGCGAATACCAGCCGCAATACAGGGCCGCCTGGGGACAATCGCCCTCCTGGAAGAGCTTGGCCTCGTCGTTGAGCACCACCTCCAGCTTGGTGTGCTTCTCGAGCCGCTCGGCCAGATCCCGCAGCGACTGGTCGTAGGTGCCGTAGGAGCCGGGTTTGTCGGTCTTGGGATCGAACTTCATTCCCCGGGCGTCGAGATACACCTTGCCCGTCAGCCCCGTCTTCTCCGCGGCAATGGCCGCGTCGACGAGCTTCTTTGCCAGTTCGAAGGTGGGTGCTTCCAGCCGGGCGACCATCAAGGTTTTGAGCGCCTCGGCGGCCAGCTTGTCGTAGCGGTAGTGCAATAAGTTGGGCTGCCAGCGGAACAAGAGGTAGTCGGGCCAGTAGAGCAGCGAAAGTTCGCTGTCGAAACTGGCCTGGGTCTCGTTCTTGCGGAGCAGTTCTCGCTGCTGGTCGATCCAAGCGATCGCTCCGATCAGGCCGCTGGTTTTCCGGATCAACTTGAAGATCTGCACGTCGCGGGCGACGGTATCGGGGAGGCCGGCGAGCAACTGCAATCCGTCACCCAATCCCTGGAGCTGGCCCTTGAGGCGTTCGAGTCGCTGGGCGGCTTCGGGCTTGAGGTTGCCCGTGCCGCCCCCTCGGGTGACCAGACGCAACAGCCCGTTGATCCCGCCGCCGACCACAAACGCCCGCTCCAAGGTAGCGCCGGCCCGCTTCTTTTCGTCTTCCGATTCCACGCCCATCAGCCGCTGTTGGGCTGCCTTCATGGCCGAGTCGAACTGGACGGTCAAGCTGGCAAGCTCCGTCTCGCCGTCCAACAGGGGTCGCTGCGGGGCCTGCGCGCCGGGCGCAAGCGAATCGATCTTCTCCAACAGCTTGGAGAACTGCCCGATCAGGCTTTTCCGGGATCGGGTCAGGTATTTTTGCCGGGCGACGACTACGGGCGCATCGCGGCTGCGTGCGGCGATCCGCAGCGGCACGTCCCAGCAGGTGACCAGACAACGGATCTTCGCCCGGCGGCCCTTGGCGCTGAGCCAGGCACGAATCGCCGGCCGGGCCTGCTGCTGCCAGACCGCCCGACTCATCGTCCCCCCCGGCTTGCCCTCCAGAAGGAGGATCTGGGACTTGGGAATCCCCCGGGCTTCGGCGTAGTATTCTGCCAAGCGGCGCGACTGGTCGCTTTTGGCCATGGCGACCACGGCCACCTCGTCCGGTGCCAGTTCGGCCCGGGCAGCCGCGGCAGTCAAACACACCATCGCCCATCCTAGGAGCCATCTCATCGCTTCGTTCCTCCCGTTAAGACCTCCCGCATTATACGTCTATTGGTTCTCCGTGTCGTCCGCACCCCCCTGGTGGATCTCTCCGGGGTGCGCCAACTCATGCCAGAGGGTGGGGATCGTCCGACGATGGTCGCCGCAGAAGTAGAAGCTGCGGCCGCCGTCGGCCACGGTGCGCTGGAGGATCGTCTTCCAGGGCCGGTAGTAGTATTGAGGATGTTCCTTCGAGGGCGGGCCGCTCCGCCAGCCGTCGGGCAGCTTGACCAGGTCGAAGACGGCCGTGGTGAACCGGCGGATCTCATCGCCCTGCTGCCGGGCGACGTTGCGGGCCATGGACAGGGCCTTCAAGTAGACCTCCGGGCCGGTGACTGCACTGCCGACGTTCAAAAACACGCCGCCTTCCAACTCCTGCACGCTTCGGGCGAAGATCAGGAAGTCGGTCCCGCTGGCCCCGCCCCAGGCGGCCGCGTGGCAGTTGGGATGGGCGTGGACGATGTCGCTGCCGATGCCTACGTGGGCCGTCACCGGTACGTTTGCCCGCCAACCGGCGGCCGACAAACTCACATCGGCACGTGGTGGCTGCTCCTCTTCAATCGCCCGGCCTACCCTCTCGCCGAGTCCCTCGCCCGCCGCGGCGGCTTCCGTCGCCAGTTCGTTCAGCCGGCTGCTTTCCTGCCACAGGCCGAACTGGCCCGGGCGGATCCATCGGGCCACGTCTTCGCTGGTCCCGCCCAGTGTGGCCAACTCGAAGTCGTGGATGATGCCTGCCCCGTTGGTTGCCAAGTGGGTGATCGCCCGCCGCTCGATCAAGTCGACCAGAAACCGCGACAGGCCCAGCTTGATCGGATGGGCTCCCATCATCACGATCACCGGCCGGCCATTCTGCCGGGCCGCGGCGATCCGCTCGATCAACTCAGCAAACTCCGGGTGCACGTACGGCTCCTCGGGAGCCGCCAGCGGCAGGCAGTCCTCGGCCTTCAGGTCGTGGCCCCGCTCGGCCACCGGCCGAAGCTCCACCCGGCTGCGGTCGAATTGCTCGTAGCGTGTCATGGTCAAGCGGAGTCACACGATTTTGGCAACGGGACATCCGGTCCTAATCCCGCCGAATTGCCGGCAAGCGGCGATGCCATGTGGAGCTGTAATGTTCGATTCATAAAGCCGCGACCGGTGGTCGCGCCGAAGAGCTATGAAAACCGCTTGGCATCTCTCCGGGCGCGACCACCGGTCGCGGCTTTGTGAACTGTGGCCGGAGGCAGAACCAAGGCGCATAGCGGATTGTACCAAATGGAACGCGGTCGGGTCGACAGCGAATTGGCGGCCGCGCCGGAGGCAATTGGCCGATCTCCACCTCGACGGTATAATCCTTCACAGGCCCGGACCCTCGGAAACAACCGACTGTTCTTACCCAAAACCAGAAAGCTGCCGTTGCCATGAAATCACACACCCAACACCTGACCTTCAACGTGCCGAAACGGATGGATTTCGTCAACATCACCTCCCAGGTCGAGCAGGCCCTCCGCCAGAGCGGCGTCCGGGAGGGCCTTTGCCTGGTCAACGCCATGCACATCACCGCCTCGGTCTTTATCAACGACGACGAGCCGGGGCTGCACCAGGACTACAAGGACTGGCTGGAGAAGCTGGCCCCCTTCGATCCGTCGCCGAAGGTCTATCGCCACAACCGCACCGGCGAGGACAACGGCGACGCCCATCACAAGCGGCAGATTATGGGCCGGGAAGTGGTGGTGGCGGTGACCGACGGCCGGCTCGACTTCGGCCCCTGGGAGCAGGTCTTCTACGGCGAGTTCGACGGCCGCCGGCCCAAGCGGGTAATGGTCAAGATCATTGGTGAATAGCCGGCCCGGGGACAACGCAAGTGACCGCCGGGAGGTCCAGCCACCGGGTAGGCGGCGGGGCCCCGCCGAATCATCCCAAGCTCTCGGGCAGACACCAGGGTACGGCTCCCCCCAAGCCCTACGGTGGGGCACCTGGACATTTTGGCCCCGGTGTGGTGTAATTCTCAGGTTCGCCGCGGGCCGCAACCGGGTCGGTTGGGGCACGTACACCGCCGCTGTGGAAGCGGCCGAATTGGCCCAGCGGGCGATTCCTCCGGGTCGAAGCACAGACACCGATCGGGCTGTTCCCCGGGTGCCGGGATCCTGCCGCCGCAGCGAATTCCGCACACGGACCAGCAAGGGAGGGATTCATGTCCCGCCAAACTCGCCGTGCCTTCTTGAAGAGAACTGCCGCGGCCGGCGCCGGCGTGGCCGCCGGGTTGACTATCGCCGGCACGCGGGCGTCGGGCAAGGTGTTGGGGGCCAACGACACCATCCGCGTGGCCGTGGCCGGAATTAAGAGCCGCGGAGAAGGCCACATCCGGGCCTTCGCCGACATGGATAAGGTGCAGGTCACCCACCTGGTCGAGCCCGACGGCCGGCTGTTCGAGTCCCGGGCGGCATTGGTCAAGAGGCACGGCGGGAACACGCCCAAGTGTGTCCAGGACATCCGCCTTGCGCTGGACGACAAGGAGCTGGACGTGGTCTCGGTGGCCACCTGCAACCACTGGCACTCGCTGATTACCGTCTGGTCGTGCCGGGCCCGCAAGGACGTCTACGTCGAGAAGCCGTGCAGCCACAACCTCTTCGAGGGGCGCAAGTGCGTGGAGGCCGCCCGGCGGTACAAGTGCATCGTCCAGCACGGCACGCAGCAGCGGAGCAGCCAGGGGCGGGCGAGCCAGATGGCGGCGATCCGGTCGGGCAAGTACGGCAAGCTGTTGGTTTCCAAGGGCTACTGCTGCAAGCCGCGCTGGAGCATCAAGTTCAAGGAGCCCAAGGATCCGCCCCCGGAGCTCGACTTCAACCTCTGGCTGGGGCCGGCACCCGACCAGCCCTACCACGAGAACCTGGTCCACTACAACTGGCACTGGTTCTGGGACTTCGGTAACGGCGACATGGGCAACCAGGGGGTGCACGAGATGGACGTCGCCCGCTGGGCCGTCAAAGACGGCACGTTGCCCAGGAGTGTATGGGGCCTGGGCGGGCGCTGGGTCGATGAGTCGGATTTCAAGGACCAGGGCCAGACGCCCAACATGGAGCTCTGCGTGTTCGACTACGGCCAGACCCTGATCGTCTTCGAGACTCGCGGCCTGGTGGGCAGGCACAAGGGATTTCCGCCGAAGGTCACCAATGAGTTCTATACCACCGAGGGGATGATCAAGGATGGAAAGTTCTATCCCAAGGAAGGGGGTAAGACCTGCGACGTCGAGGTGGAGCCGATCCGGGTGACGCCGGGCAAGGAGTTCGGCAGCTTCATTCGTTGCGTCCGCAGCCGCAGGCCTGAGGAGGTCAACGGCGAGATCGAAGAGGCCCACTACTCGGCCGCGCTTTGTCACCTGGGCAATATCTCTTACCGCCTGGGCGAGCCGGTCCCCTTCAGCCAGGCGCCGCCGGACGCAGGCGACAACCGGCAGATCGCCGAGAGCTTCAACACCATCAAGCAGAACCTCAAGGCGATCGGCCTCAACCTTGACAAGGCAACCTACCAACTGGGGCCCACCCTGAAGTTCGACCCCAAGACCGAGAAGTTCATCGAAAACGACCGCGCGAACCGGCTGCTGACGCGTCCCTATCGGGAGCCGTTCGTGGTGCCGGAGGAGGTCTGAGAAGCCGAACCACGGCAGTTGCACTCGCCGGGGGCGGCGGTTGTGCTGCCGACCGATTTTTGCGTGGGGGGCTGGATATTTGCGCCGGGGTCTGTTCCAATACCGGGGACTGTCCGGGCGGATATGGCTGGCCGTCCGTGACGTTCGACCGAGTGTTTCCCGGATATCATATAACGTACCGACCGCCGTCCAGATGACCTTAATGAGAAAGGACAGGAACATGTCCCGTCAAACACGTCGAACCTTTCTGAAGAAGACTGCCGCGGCCACCGCCGGCATCGGCGTCGGCCTGACACTGGCCGGCACCAAGGCCTCCGGCAAGGTGCTGGGGGCCAACGACACCATCCGCGTGGGCGTAGCGGGTATCAACGGGCGCGGACAGAGCCACATCGGCAACTTCACCGATCCCGACATGGAGAATGTCCAGGTGACTCACCTGATCGACCCCGAAAGCCGGTTGTTCGCGGCGAGTTCCCGAAGGATCAAGGAGCGTGGCAAGAACACGCCCAAGTGCTTCCAGGACATCCGCAAGGCCCTGGAGGACAAGGACCTGGACGCGGTCTCGGTGGCCACCTGCAATCACTGGCATTCGCTGATCACGATCTGGTCGTGCCTGGCGGGCAAGGACGTCTACGTCGAGAAGCCGTGCAGCCACAATCCGTTCGAGGGCCGCAAGTGCGTCGAGGCAGCCCGCAAGAACAAGTGCATCGTCCAGCACGGCACCCAGAGCCGCGGCAGCAAGGATTGGGCCCGAATCGTCAAGCTCATCCGCAGCGGCAAGTATGGCAAGCTGCTGGTCTCGAAGGCCTACGCGAGCAAGTCGGGCCGGGGCCGCTGGAGCATCGGCTACAAGGAGCCCAAGGACCCGCCCGAAACGCTCAATTTCGACATCTGGCTCGGCCCAGCCCCCCTGCAGCCGTACCACGAGAACATCGTCCACTACAATTGGCACTGGTTCTGGGACTTCGGCAACGGGGAGATCGGCAACCAGGGCGTCCACCAGATGGACCTCGCCCGCTGGGGTATCCCCGGGGCCACGCTGCCCAAGAGCGTGATCTCCATGGGCGGCCGCTGGGTGGAAACGCCCGACTACAAGGACCAGGCCCAAACGCCCAACATGCAACTGGCCGTGATGGACTTCGGCGGCCCGCTGTTGGTCTTCGAGGTCCGCGGCCTGGTCAACGAGAAGAAAGGCCCAACCGGCAAGTCATATCCAGGCCGCGTCGATAACGAGTTCTACCTGGAAGAAGGCGCCATTATCGGGAACAAGTTCCATCCGCGGGGGAAAAAGCAGGGGGTATCGCTGCCGGAGGTCGATCTCGACCGGCCGACGGGCGACGTCTTCGCCAACTTCATCGAGTGCGTCCGTACCCGCCAGCAGGAAAACCTGATGGCCGACATCCTCGAGGCCCACTACTCGGCCGCGCTGTGCCACCTGGCGAACATCTCCTACCGGCTGGGCAAGCCGGTCCCCTTCGGCCAACGGTACGAGACCCTCGGCGACAACGAGCAGGTCCGCAAGAGTATCAAGACGATCGAGGAGAACCTCCAGGTGGTGCTCGGCATGGACCTCTCGAAGCAGACCTACACGCTCGGCCCGAAGCTCGATTTCGACGCCCAGACCGAGAAGTTCATCGGCAACGCCGACGCCGACAAGCTGTTGACGCGCCCCTACCGCGCCCCGTACGTCGTCCCCGAGCAGGTGTGACGCTGAGCCGATATCCGGCACCAACACGTTTGGCCGCCGCTGGTAGGGCGGCGTGACGATCCGCACGCCGTTGCGGCGGCAGCCCATCTGCCGCCCCGACGGCTGGGCGGGCAATCCGCTGCCCAGTCACAGAAAGCATGAAAGACCTGCTTCCGATCCTGGTGGCCCTGTTCGTGCTCCTGGCCGGCGCGTTCGCGGCGGCGGTGGGCGTGGTGCTGTTGACCACCGGTTCCTGTAATCGCTACCGGCAGCAGGTGGGCGTGGTGTTGATCTACGACGTGGATCCGTCCGAGCAGGACCCGGACCGGACGGCGGACATGGACAAGTTGGTTGCGGCGATCGACCGCCGCATCAACCAGGGCCGGTCCAAGGACGGCCGGGTTCGCCGGCTTGACGACCAACGGATCGAAATCGGCGTCTTCGGCAACGATCCCGAAAAGGTACGCAGGATCGAGCGGCTGCTGCAACGTGCCGGCACGCTGGAACTGCGAATCCTGGCCAACCAGCGCGATCACAAGTCGCTGATCGAACGGGCTCAGCGCGAAGACGCCGGCGTGCTCAAGGATGCAAAAGGAAACGTGCAGGCTTGGTGGGTCCCGGTCCACGACGCCACGACGCTGGAAGGGCGGCAGGCGTATCCGGCATTCATGCCCAGCCTGGAAATCGCCAAGCGGACCCGGAAACGAGGCCAGCGTGAAGTCACCGAAGTCCTGGTGGTCAAGGATCCCTTCGACGTAGTGGGTGCCTACTTGGAGGAGGCTGCGCTAGACCGGGACGAGTTCGGGCAGCCTTGCGTGGGTTTTGTGCTCAATGCGGCGGGCGCACAGCGACTCGGCGCGCTCAGCAGCGACAACTTGCCCGACGCGCTCCAGGACTTCGCGCGCAGGCTGGGGATCATCATCGACGGCCAGCTCTACTCGGCTCCGCCCATCCAGACCACGGTTTCCCGGCGAGGGCAAATCACCGGCTCGTTCACCAGGGAACAAGCCGCAGAGTTGGCGGACGTGCTCAACGCCGGCGCGCTGCCCGCCCGGGTCAAGCAGGTGGAAAAACGCCTGATTGACAGTCAGCAGTAGACCGCCAGCTCGGCGGCTCGGGGGGACACACTGTGTCGCGTATCCCACACCCCAGCGTGAAGCACGTGATCTTCTACTCGGCGGTCCTCACGGCGTTAATCGAGGGCTTCACGGTCCTGCTCCGTTTCGGGCTGCACCTGGAGGCGACCAGAGACACGGCCTCGACCCTCGGCCGGCTCACCGGCGGGATGCGGATTCATCACGGCTACTTCGGCCTGCTGGTCATCCTGATTGCGGCCGCGGTGCTCCGCCGGTGGCTGGTGGTAGTCGGCATTGCCTTGGTTTGCAGCGACCTCGTGCACCATTTCCTGGTCCTCTGGCCGATCGTGGGCAGCCCCGAGTTCTACCTGTTCTATCCGTAGGATGCCCGGCGAAGCCGCCGAGGCAAAGGATCATTGTGGCCGCAGTCCGGTCGTGATAGACTTGTCGTCGGTTAGAGCCAGCCGCGCAAGGACGGATTACCCGTCGAGAGGAGACTCTGTATGCGAGCAGTTGCAGTTACTCAGCCCGGGCAGGTCGAGCTGGTCGACGTCCCGCAGCCGGTCCCCACCGCCTACCAGGCGAGAGTCAAGACCGAAGTGGCCTGCCTGTGCAACGCCACCGACGGCAAGCTGGTGGCCGGGCATTTCCCCGGGGTAGACGACTATCCGCTGCTGTTGGGGCACGAATCGGTGGGCATCGTGGACGCGGTGGGCGAGAAGGTTCGCAGCTTCCGAGTGGGCGATCGGGCGGTGGGGGGGCTGCTGTTTGAGATCGGCGACCCCAAATACTCCAGCGGCTGGGGCGGTTTCTGCGAATATACTTTGGTTAACGACCACGACGCCATGGTCGCAGACGGCGTGGCCGACGCGGAGCACGGCTGGTTCGAGGTGCACGAGATCCAGCGGCCCGTCGCCGAGGACGTCCCCGTCGAGGCGGCCCTGATGTTGTGCACTTGGCGGGAGGTCTACGGCGGGTTCGGCGATTTCAACCTCCAGCGCCACGAGCATATCCTGGTCTTTGGTGCCGGACCGGTAGGCTTGAGTTTTGTGAAGTTCGGCAAGCTGTTCGGTTTGGACTATATCGCGGTGGTCGATCCGCTGCCGCAGAAGCGCGAAAAGGCCCTGGCCATGGGTGCCGACGCCGTCTTCGCCCCCGACTCGCCCGACCTGGTGACCGAGATGACCAACACCCGCAAGAGGCCCCTGGACGCGGTGATCGACGCGGTCGGCAATCCCGCAATCGCCAACACGGCGCTGCCGTGGATCAAGCTGGGCGGCTCGATCGGGATCTACGGCGTGATCGCCGAGCCGACGATCAGCGTCGAGAAGGGCAAGGGGCCCTACAACTTCAATCTCTACATGCACCAGTGGCCTACCCGCTCCCGCGAGCGGGCCGCCCAGGAGCCGCTCTGCGAGTGGATCCGCCAGGGCAAGATCCGCGCCCAGGAGTTCATCACCCACGAGTTTCCGGTGGAACAGGTCGAGGTGGCACTCCAGGAGGTGAAAGCGGGCAACGTGATCAAGGCCCTGTTGCGGTATTAGCGATTTGTCGGCAGAGGTTTATTGACACTCAGGAAAGTAATCTCCACCTGGTTCCCAAGCTTCAGCTTGGGAACCGAAGGGCGACGGGGGTTGGCCAGGCAGCAGCGGTTCCCAAGCTGGAGTTTGGGAACCAGGGAAGTCATTCCAGGCCTCAGGCTATGAGCAAGTGAGCATTCCAAGTGAACAAGAACATCCTCGCCCTGGACATCGGCACGCAAAGCACCCGGGCGGCCGTGATTGCCAAGGACGGCGACGTCCTGGGCATCGCCCAGATCAAGCACGAGGTCGACAGTCCCCGGCCCGGTTGGGCCCAACAGCGGCCCGACTTTTGGTGGGAAGAGACCTGCCAGGCGATCCGCAACGTGCTCGGCCGGACGAACGTCGCGCCGGAGTCGATCGCGGCCGTTTCCACCTGCGGACAGATGCACGGCATGGTGGGCGTCGACGAGCAGGGTAAGGTGACCACCGAGTGGGTGCAACTCTGGTGCGACAAGCGGTGCCAGCCGCAGTGCGACCAGATCCGCCGGTCGCAGGACGAGTCGAAGCTGGCGGCGGTGACGGCCAACCCGATCGCCCCTTCATGGACCGGACCGAAGGTCCTCTGGTACAAGCAGAACCAGTCCGAGGCGTACGAGCGGGCCCGCTGGTTCCTGGTGCCCAAGGACTTTATCAACTTCCGGCTCACCGGCACCGCCGCCACCGATCCCAGCGAGGCCTCCGGCTCGTTCCTCTGGGACTGGCAGGCGGACGACTACTCGCCGCAGATGGCCGCAGTGACCGGCGTGGACCTGGGACGATTCGCCCCGGTGTCGGCCTCGCACGAGGTGATCGGTACGGTCACGGAAGAGGCCGGCAGGCTGACGGGCGTCCCGGCCGGCGCGCCCGTGGTCGCCGGTGGGGGCGACTTTCCCGTCTCCATGCTCGGCTTCGGGATCGTCGGCCAAGGGATCGCCTGCGACGTAACCGGCACCAGCACGCTGTTTGCCATGCACAGCCGGGGGCCGCTGATCGATCCGGCGGTACAAAACCTGCGGCACGTGGTCCACGGCTGGATTCCGTTCACGATTCTCGACTGCGGCGGCCTGAGCATGAAGTGGTGCAAGGATTTAATCAGTTCAGCACGAGAGAAGGAGATCTCGTTCGAAGGGCTCGTCGAGATGGCTTCCAAAGTCCCTGAGGGGAGCGACGGACTGGTCTTCTATCCTTACATGCTCGGCGAACGGCGGCGCGAAAACGCCTTCGCCCGCGGCGGTTACCTGGGAATCACGCTCAACCATACGGCCGCTCATTTTGTCCGGGCGGCCATGGAAGGCGTGGCCCTGGCGATGGGTCGCGACGCCCGGCTGTTCGAGAGTCTGGGGGTCCAGGTCGATCGCTTCCTCTGCGTCGGCGGCGGGACGCGCAACCAGCTTTGGAACCAGATCAAGGCCGACGTGGTGCAGATGCCCCTGGAGCTGTCCGAGGAGCCGGAAGCCGGGCTGAAGGGGGCGGCCTTGCTGGGGGCGGCCGGCGCGGGGCTGATCGGCGATCCGGCCACGGTCGCCTGCCAGCGCAGAACCGCTACCAAGACGGTCCATCCACGGCCCGAAGGCGTCGGGCGATACCAGGCGGCCCTGGAAGAGTTCAGCCGCGTCTACGACCACATGTTGGGGTTCTGGCAGAGGGACTGAATGGCTGTTGTCCGGCCCTACTTGAATTCCTTGAATTCTCCCTCTGCCACGACGATGACGTGGTTGCCGTGGCAATCCATGCAGGCCGAATCCTGCTGGATCCAGGGGATTGGGGATTAGGGATCGGCAACGCAGCGCGAGGTTGCTGTGCGTAGTTTGGGACCGAGTCAATATCCGAAAGCCCACTGCTTATAACTGCGCGCGCCGGGGTGTGATCCTTCCGCCGCCAATACCGATTCCCGATCTCCAATCCCTCATCCCCAATCCCTAATGGGCAAGTATCAGTACATTGGAGTCACTTTTTTGTCACAACAATG
>CAZUAM010000126.1:0-13391 GCA_964618095.1 uncultured Planctomycetaceae bacterium
CTTGTCCAGCCCATGTTTATACCAATTTTCTCGCCACGGCAGTTAACGGCGCAGCATGGCACCCCTTGGAGCACCTCCCCCGACGCCGAGACCCCCTCTCAGCCCTGTGACAATTCTATTCTACTCCGGATCCCGGAGATTTTACAAGATTGCCGGCCTGATTCTGACCTCTCGGCGCATATTCACAGTAGCGGCGGCCGGGTAAGCCGTTGAGCGAGCCGCTTTGCGCAGGTAGGCTATCTTGGGGGTAGTCGATGCATCCCTGCGCCCGACGCTCGATTGCGAGACAATCCCTGAGCGAGGTGAAGACGATGAGCAGGGTAAAGACGATTGGCAGTCTGACCGTATTGTCGCTGGTCTTGCTGGGCGTGCTGGTCGCCCTGGCACAGACGGCCCAGAAGCCGCCTACGGAATTGTACGTCCGCACCACTCCCTCCGGGGCCGCGGTCTTCGTCGACGACAAGGAGGTGGGCACTTCGCCCAGCCTTCTCGAAGTCGAGCCTGGAGACCACACGGTCACGGTGAAGCTGGACGGTCACCAGCCGAGAAGCAGGAAGGTGACCATCCGAGAGGGGCGGATCCGGCGGGTCATCTTGGGACTCCGGAAAGCGCCACAGGCCGGCGGCGCGGCTTGGGGCCAAGCGGTCGAGGGCGTGCAATGCCGTGTCCGGGCCGAGAAGCCCACCTGGCCACAGGGGACCGTGCCGAAGCTGCTCGCCGATCTGCGCAACCAGGGCAAACGAAACTTGCGGATCGCCATCGAAAGCGAAAGCTGGGAGATGGAAATCGACGGCAAGTGGCACAAACCAGATAACGCCTTCTCAGGGGACCGAAACTACCTGCCCCTTGGGCCGGGACAAGAGCAGCAGAACCTCGAAGTGTGGCTTCCTGCCGTTGATAACCTCGCCCGACAACTCCGGGCGCTCCAGCCCGGCAAGCACACGCTGCGTGTGGCACGGCTGATCAATGCCAGCACACGTCCCCCCGAAGCGAGGCTCCGGGTGGTGAGCAACCCGATCGAGATCGAGATAACGCCTGCCGAGGCGCGGGCCAAGGCCCCCGACCAAGAACCCGCGTGGGGCAAACAGGTCGAAAACCTACAGTGCCGCATCCGGGCCGAGAAGGCTACCTGGACGGCAGGAACAATGCCGAAGCTGTTCGGCGACCTGCGCAGTTACGACACGTGGCACCCGGATCCCTCCAGCGCCTCCGAAAACTGGGAGATCGAGATCGATGGCAAGTGGCATAAGAACCAACGTGCCAAGTTGTTGCGGAGCCACCGCTACACAGAGCTTCGCGTTTCGGGAAATACCACCAAGCACGACGTACGGGAAGTGGTTTATCAGCTCGCGATTGATGCCGAGCAGACCGCAGCCCGAAGCCTGCGGGCACTGGCCCCCGGCAAGCACGTGCTGCGTGCAGGATATCGGTTCGGCGCCCTCCCGCCCGATACTGCTAAGGTCACGAGTATAATTAAGGAGGCCATGGGTCCCCATTGGTTCAGTAGGAGTGGTAAGGCGGTGCGCGTGGTGAGCAATCCGATCGAGATCGAGATCGTGCCTGCCAAACCGGCGCCCGCACCTGTGGCTCCACCTCCGCCAAAGCTCTCGCCGCGGAAGTTGTTCTCCGCCAGCCCCGGCGCTGGCGTGGGCGTGCTGGGGGTGGCGTTCTCTCCGGACGGCCTGACGGTGGCGGCAGTGGACGAGAAAGGCAAGGTAACGCTCTGCGACGCCCGTTCAGGCGGGCAGCGTTGGAGCCGCGGTGTGCTCACGCCGGAAGAAAAGAAGCGGCTCTTGTACGAGGAACGGAAGGGGCGGATCCACACGGCCGCGATCGCCTTCTCGCCCGACGGCTACACCCTGGCCGTGGCCGCCGACCCGGTGGTCAGGCTGTACGATGCCCAGTCCGGCCGCCTGCTACGGGCGCTGCAAGACAAGCAGTTGGTCGAGGCGCTCAAGGAACTCAAGAGACCGCCGGCAACCGTATCCAGGGAGCTCGAATTGCTCCAAACCGTCCCCCATGCCCACGGAAGGGCCTACAGCGTCGCGTTCTCCCCGGACGGAACGTTGCTGGCCACCAGCGGCTCGCACCTGATCCGCGCCGACGGCTCATCGGTGATCAGTGGCGAAGTTGCCACGCCCGGACATCTGAAGCTCTGGGATGCAAAGACGGGCCAACTGAAGCGGGACTTGGGGGAACACTTTGGGGCCGTGCGCTCCGTGGCCTTCTCGCCTGACGGAAAGACCCTGGCCACGATCGGCTGCCATCCCCCCAGTTGGACATCGAGCGTTCGCCTTTGGGATCCCCAGACGGGCGCTGTGAAGAAAGTCCTTCGGATCCTCCCCCACGGCTTTCTAGAGGAGTCGGTCGCCTTTTCGCCCGACGGCAAGCTGGTGGCCGCCGGGGCGGTGGTCACGGGGCTGGAAGAGGGCGGTCCCGGCGGGGGGATCGAGAGGCTGGGGGCCGGCCGCAAGTGCAGGCTGCTGGTCTTCAACGCCCGCACCGGGAACCTGTTGTTCCATCGCGATACGGCCGGCCGAGTGACGTCGCTGAGCTTCTTGTCCGACGGCAAGACGCTGGCCGCCGGCGTGGAAGGCCGGGGCGTCACCCTCTGGGATCCGCAGACCCTGACACAAAAGGGCCAGATCCAACCATCGACCGACCCGCCGCGCGAGGTGCAGGTGGCCTTCTCACCAATCGGCAACCTGCTGGCCGTTGGGACCAAAAACAAGAAGCGTGGACTACTCACGGTCTGGGAGATCGACCAGCCTGGGGATCAGGCCGCCGCGGCGGCCAAACGATTCCTGGCTGCGCTGGCGGCCAGAGACGTTGCGCAGATGCAAAGCCTGATCGTCGAGACCCCGCCGCGGTGGACGGCCGAGGCGATGCCCGGGCTCGTAAAGGAGATTCGCGACGAAGTGTACGTCAACGTTCCCCACCTACTGACCAAGATCCGCAAAACGTTGGTGCAGGACGATTGGGCGGCTGTACGTATCGACGGCCCCGCCGGGGGGCCGCAGGGAAAGTACCTCTGGCTCGTCCTGCGGCGGGGCCCCGACGGGTGGCGCGCATGCTACATGGACGATTCCGATCCCAGAAGCACGCTGGAGAAGTGGTTCAAGGAATTCATCTCACAAGATGGGGGCAAGCAGCCGTCCAAGCCCGAGCAAGGGGGCGACCCGGCGCCCAGGCCCGAGCAAGAGGGCGACCCAGAAGAAGAGAGCCTCCCAGCAGAAGAGAGCCTCCCAGCAGAAGAGAGCGTCCCAGCAGAAGAAAGCGTCCCAGTTGCAGAGGTCCTCGGCCGGTTTTCGGACACCGCCCACGAACTGGACATCGGCCAGCCTGGGGACTGTACCACCAACCTGCCCCACCCGTAGTCCACGTTGTCCGGTAACAGCAGACGGGCGCGGCCGTCACGGGGTCTTGGCGCTGATTGCGATCAGTTGGTCGCGGGTGGAGATGTAGAGCACGCCGTCGGCCACCACCGGCGTGCTGTAGACGGAGCTGCCCATGTCGTTGGTGGCCAGCAGCTTGAGCTTGGGTGAGAGTTCGAAGACGACCAGGTCACCGTCCTCGTCGCCGAGGTAGATCTTGCCGTCGACCACCAGCGGCGAGCCCCACACGGCGGCCAGCATGTCGTAGGTCCAGTGGACCTTGCCCGTCTTGGCCTCCAGGCAATGCACCAGCCCGGCCAGGTCGGCAATCACCAACAGGTTGTCTTTGATCGCGGCCATCCCCAAGGTGCGGTGCATGGTTTCCACGAAATCGAGCTGGCCGTCGGCGTTGGCGTCGTGGCTGGCGTAGTGCCAGACGGCCGCCGAGTTGGCGTTGGGCTTAACCACTTCACCGGCGTCTTTGTCCACGGCCTGGATCCGCCGCGGCGAGACGGGTTTACCTTCACGGTCAAAGACCAGCTCCGGGCTGACGTCGCCGCGCTTGGTGGGGTCGATGCACCAGAGGTGCCCCTGCCCCTCGCCGTACTCGGGATCCTGGCCGGTGGCGATGTAGACCAGCCCGCCGTGCACCACCGGCGTGGCGATGATGTTGTTCCGCTGGCCCCGCCCGCCCGGAACCCATTTCGACTCCTTGGGGTTGCAGTCGAACTTCCAGAGCAGCTTTGGTTTCCCGCCTTCGGACGGTTGGGCCAGGAAGCTGTAGAGCCAGCCGTCGCCGCCGGGGAAGATGGCCTGCGGCAGGCCGCCCAACGCGGCAAACGCCGGCGAGGCCCACTGTCCGTGCAGCACGTTGCGGCCCGGCGAGTTGTCGGCCCAGATGAGCTTGCCGCTTGTCTTGTCCAGGGCAATGAAGCTGGGGGCCTCGGGGGCCGGGATCTCGTCGGCCACGTCGTCGCGGCCGTTGGAGGTGCATACCAACAACAGATCTCCCGCGGCGGTAACCGAACAACTGGCCATGTTGTGCTGCACCACCCCCAACTGGCGCATCATGTCGAAATACCAGACTACATCGGCCTCGTCGCGAGCCGTGCTGGCTTCCGATTGATACGGCCCGTTGTTCCGGCCGTCGTAAAAACCGTCGGTATCGAGACAGGCGACCTCGCCGCGGTTGGTCACCACCCAGAGGCGGTTGCCTTCGACCAGGGGTGAGCAACAGATCCCCTGGTCCGGCCAGTCCACCGACCGGCCCGCCTGGAGCTTCTCGCGCGAAAGCTGCCATCCGAAACGGCCGTCGGTCTGGCGGAAGCAGAGCAGGCAGCCGAGGTCGACGTCGGCCGGATAGCGCCTGAGATGGCCGGCGCCGTTGTTGGTGGCGCAGAAGACCCTGCCGCCGGAGATCACCGGGGAGCCGTAGCTCTGGCTGCCCAGCCTGGCAACCCAGCGGATGTTCCGGGCCGACTCACCCAGCCAGCCCCCGGTCTTGCGATCGAACTTCCCCACGTTCCACTCGATCGGGATGTCTTTCCCGTCGGGCGTGTTGTTGCGCGCCGGCGAGCCCCCCCATTGCGGCCAATCGGCCCCATGCGAGCATTGTGCCGGCAAGGCCAAGGCAATCAGCCCCAGAACATTGATGATTTGTTTCATGGCAAGTAGCAAGTATCCCGTTTCTCAACTGCGACGGAGCCGCATGGTTTTGGGAGTAGTGATTGGTCAGTGGTGAGTGGTCAGTGGTAAGTGGTCAGCACATAGTGGTTGCCCGTCTGAAACGCTGCTGTAATGCAACTGCTGACCACTGACCACTAACCACTGACCACTGACATCCATCATTCTTCCACGATCACCTCGTCGTGGGGGTCGAACTTGGGCAACACCACGATCAGGACGGTCATGGGGCCCACGGCCCGATGACGCACGCCGGGGGGGATGAAAATGCACGTTCCGGGACGGACCGGGACCAGTTCGTTATCCAGTTGCATCTTGGCGTCCGGGTTGCACTCAAGCACGTAGTACGTCTCGGTCAACCGCCGGTGGTAGTGGACTTTCGCATCGGCAGTGATCTCGGTGCGGTGGATTGTGCCGGGAAAGTCGGGTACGTCGATCAGGGCCCGGCGGGCGGTGCCACAGGAGCAGGGCACGCCCGCGATCTGATCAAAGTCCACGACCCGGTAGCGTTCGGTGGGTGTGCTCATCAAAGACACGAATTTCAGCCAGAACCACAACTGTCCTCGCACTACAGCCCTGAGTCCAACAACTGGGCTCGGAGTTGTCCGTGGTCAGTTATCAGTTGTCAGCTTTTGGGATTGCATTGCCGGGGTATGGGTAAACAGGAGTGCTGACGCCTTATCAGATCGATTTCTGTTCCCGGAAGCACTTCCCGCAAAAACAAAAACTGAAAACTGACGACTTCTGGCCGCAAGCAGCGTGGCAACCACAGTTTGCGCCGCCTGGTCTTACACGACCTGGCGCTCTAAACAGGATTTCGTGATTCCGGGAATTCCGCAATGTTTAGCCCCGGCGGCCACGCCGGGACTTGCCGCCGCGTAGCCGCGGCGGCTAAACGCTCCACTCCCAGAATCGTGCAACTCCATTTAGTAGTAGACGGCCATCATATTCTAACAGAACGCCGGGCTGGGAGCCACAAGGGGGCGATTTGCGCGTGGTGCGGGGGCCCGGCGGGCTATGGGTCGCTGCGACAACCGGGTGAAGGCCGGAGGAGTTTAACGGTTACCGAAGCCTTCCAGCCGCCAAAACGCCTCTTCAGTGACCATACAACCGGCAAACTTTTACTGCCTTGCGCCTGCGGAAATCTTTGCGCAGCAAGAGCGGTAAAGCTTTTGCTGAAAATGCTTTCCGTACACTCAAGGGTCCTAGCCGGGCAGGCCGATACGGTATTTGACCCTTAGCGATTTCCGCGTGCTGTGGTAGCACGCTCCGAGGGCGCGTCAGGTAGCCGGATCGGGTGTTTTCGAGTCATGGAATGGCTCGACGGTCCTGACGCAGTACACCGTGCGAACTGCGGGTGCCGCCCCACCTTCCCTGCCCGCGACTGGAAACCACGCCTGAGTCGGTTCTTACCCATGGGAGAACCCGCCCATGCCATCGAGTGCCGCGTCCTGCTTTGGCTACACGTAACACTCTGGTTTTGGGGTCGCATAAGCGGGAGACCAGGTACCCCAGTTCATTGTAAAGGAGTTGTTGCTCGATGAAAGGCAAGACAGTTTTAGGAGCGCTCCTGGTGAGCGTAGCCCTGAGCAGCCAGGCGTTCGGTTTCGAACTGCTGGATCGCATGCTCGGGCTGAACGGGGGCTGCGGTGCCTGCGGCGCGTGCGGCGCATGCGGCGATGTCGCCTGCTGCGAGCCGGCAACCAAGTGTTGTGCGCCCGAGCCCGCCTGCTGCGAAGAGCCCGCCTGCTGCGAGCCGAACTGCTGCGACCCGTGCTGCAAGCCGCGGTGCGATTTGTTTGCGGGCCTGAAAGGGCTGTTCGCCTGCAGGCAAAGCTGCTGTGAGCCTCAATGCTGCGAAGAGCCCAAGTGCTGCACGCCGGAGCCCGAATGCTGCGAGCCCGAGTGCTGCGAGCCCGAGTGCTGTGAGCCCGAGTGCTGCAAGCCGTGCCGCAAGAAGCGCTGCATCTGCATTCCCAACTTGGGCCTGCTCGACGCGCTGGGAGGCCTCTTCAAGCGCGGCTGCTGCAAGCGATCTTGTTGCGAGGCCACCTGCTGCCAAAACGGTTGTGGTGGCGGCGAGGCCGCACCCGCCACGGCTCCGGATGAGGAAGCCGCCCCGTTGCCCAAGGCCCCCGTGGCCGATCCCTCTGCTTCCATCCAAAGATACTACCGCAGGATCGCCCGCAATTAGGGCCGTTGCCCAATTGAACGTCCTTCGCAGGTCTGCCCGGGATCCATATCTTGGGCAGACCTGTTTTTTCAGGGATGATTGATCAGTGATGAATGATCAGTGATAATCACGGCTGGGCGAGCAGAGTCTGTGCGGATACCCTCTTCCCTGATTGATCAAGACTCCTGATGCCGTCTTCCCCAGCACAGCCCCCAGCCTGGGGCCACAGTCCTCTGATGAAGGCCGCCCGAGGCGAGCCGGCTGAGCAGGTGCCGATCTGGCTGATGCGCCAGGCGGGCCGCTACATGGCCGAGTATCGAAGAATCCGTGGGAAGACCACCTTTCTGGAGTTGTGCAAGAACCCCCAACTCTGCGCCGAGGTAATGTTGCTGAGCGTCGAGCGCCTGGGGGTCGACGCCGCCATCGTCTTCTCCGACCTGCTGTTGATCCTCGAGCCGCTCGGACTGGAGCTGGAATTCGCCGATGGGAAAGGCCCCCTGCTGCACAACCCCATCCGCCACCCACAAGACGTCGATCGCCTGGCTGAGCTGGAGAGCGTCGAGGCGCTGGAGTTCGTCATGGAGGCCGTCCGGCAGACTCGGGCCGGCCTGGCCGAGCAATTGCCGCTGATCGGATTTGCGGGGGCCCCGTTCACGCTGGCCGCCTACGCCGTGGAAGGGGGTGCCAGTCGCCACTACCGGCTGGTCAAGTCGCTGATGTACCGCGACCCCGGCGCTTGGCACGCCCTGATGGGCCGTCTGAGCCGCGCGATAACCCTCTATCTGGGCGCCCAGATCGATGCCGGCGTCCAGGTGGTGCAGTTGTTCGACAGTTGGGTCGGCTGCCTGGGGGTTGACGACTACCGGCGCTGGGTCCTGCCGTATACCCGCTCAATCATCCAGGCCCTTGCGCCCCGCGCACCGGTGATCCACTTCGCCACCGGCAATCCGGCCCTGCTGCCGCTTTTGAGCGAGGCAGGCGGGGCGGTGATCGGCATCGATTGGCGGGTGCGCCTGGACGACGCCTGGCGCACGATCGGCTACCACAAGGCCATCCAAGGAAACCTCGATCCGGTGGTCCTGCTGGCCAGCCCCGCCGAGATCCGCCGCCGGGCCAAGGAGATCCTCGATCAAGCGGCCGGGCGCCCCGGCCACATCTTCAACCTCGGCCACGGCGTGCTCCCCCAGACACCCGTCGAGAACGCCATCGCACTGGTCGATGCGGTGCACGAGCTGGGAAGCCGGTAGTCGGCGAAAGCTACCGGGGTGTCTTCTCATCGTGCACCGTCACCGGCCGGAATTCCCGCTGGGAGATGGAGATAACGTTCCTTTGTGGATCTGCTCTCGGCCGTCACAGACCCCTCGGAAGAGGCGTCCGGCGCGGCGGACAGGAGGCCCGTAATTGCGCCCCTGATCGAGCGACCGCTTGACAATCGACCCATCAGGCTATCCAATCACCTTGCAAATCCGGAGAAGGGGGACAGGATGATTGGAGGATAGCCATGGTCGACAATGATCACGCGAAACCCGCAGACGACCAGGAGCGCCCGGATCCCGAACAGGAATCGGACGATAGTTCGGCGGACTCCCTCGAAATCTACGACGTGCTGTCTGCGGAGGAACCGAGGATTGGGGACGTGGAGGTCTCTCCCGATCAGTCTGCGGAGGTAGCCGACCGCTGGCTCTTCGCGCCGGGAGGCCGCGCAAAGCAGGGCCCGGTCTCGTTCTCGGCGTTGAAGCAGAAAGCCGCCAGCGGTGAGTTGGGTCGCGAGGATCTGGTCTGGCGCCAAGGCATGCCGAAATGGAAGCGGGCGGGCGACGTGGCCGGTCTGTTCGATGACCAACCTCCGTCCCTCGGCCCACAGCCTCCACGTCTGCCACAAAAGACGGCCCCGGATCTCTCCCGGATCGTGCAGGCACTTCCAGCCTGGCCCTGTTCTTCCGACAGCCTGCGGCTGTGTGGCTACGTGGCCGCCGGGCTGGCGGGCCTTACCTTGGTGATTTCCCTCATCCTGCGGTACTGGGGGTACACGTGGTTTACCGGCGCCGTGCTTTTTATGCTCGTGTTTATCGTCTGCCAGGGAATGGCCGCTATCCTCGACGCGCTGAACCGGCTTGAAGTCGAAGCCCCCGAAAGCCGCGAGCCGAAAGGCGATTCCCCCGCCGGCGGATGAAACTCCTCACGGCTTGCTCTCCCGGCTGCTCTGACGGCCTGCAAGACACTCGACGGGAACCGTTCGCCGGAACGGCCCGAAGCATGCCGCGTACACAGGGTTCCTGTCCCCGTTTGCGGTGGCTTCCGGCTGCCCTCAAAAGGCTTGTTCTGGTAAACTGGACCCCCCGCTCCGCACCCCGATGGAAAGGAGAGCCCGAGAATGTGTGCGGACAGCTCGCCGACCGACCGGCCCGGGCCGACACCGGCCGGGGGCCACCGCCTGGTGGTCCTGGGAGGTGGACCGGCGGGGACGGTTGCGGCGCGGGAGGCCGCCCGACGCGGTGTCCGGACCGCACTCGTCTTGCCCGCCGCAGACTGGGCCGTATCGCCTCAACCGACGCCACTCGGCGAGCAGATCTGCCGCCTTCAGGCCCGAACCGGACAGGCCGAGCCGGCGGAGCCGCCGGACGAGCCGGGCATCGACGTCTACCCGGGCAGGGCCGTCTTCTGCCGGCGTCACGCCGTGGCGGTGGGCGGCCGAGAACTCCGCTTCCGCAAGGCCTTGGTGGCCACCGGTACCAGGCCGGCACCGATAGAAATCGAGGGTGCGGATCAAAACGACTGCCTGCGAGTCGAGACCCTCAGCCAACTGACCGAGTTGCCCCGCCGGCTGGCCGTGATCGGTTGCGGCCCCGCCGCGTGTCAGTGGGCCCAAGCCTTCTGCCGCTTCGGCAGCCAGGTCCAACTGATCGGTCGCCACCGGACCATCCTCCCCGAGGAAGAACCCGATGCCGCCGGCCCTCTCCAGGCCCGCTTGGAACAAGAGCACGTCCGCTTGTACCTGGGTTGCCAGGAACTGGCGATCGAGACCGCGGGAAACTTGCAGGCCGTGGTGATCGGACGCAGCGGGTGCAGGGAAAAACTCCTCGTCGACCGGATCCTGGTCTGCGGGCCCGGCCAGCCCAACACCGCCGGGTTTGGCCTGGAGTCGGCGGGCGTGGCCTACAGCGACCACGGCATCGTCGTCGGCGACCGGCTGCAAACCACCAACCGGCGGATCTTCGCCGCCGGTGGGGTCTGTGGTGCAAGACTCGCAACCCCGCAAGCCGCCGAGGCAACCGCAAAACTGGCCGTCCATAACGCGCTGAGCCTCACCAGCCTCAGACTCAGCCGGCTGGTCATTCCCCGCTGCATCTACACCGATCCGGCAATCGCCCAGGTCGGGCTGACGCCCAGCCAGGCGGCCGCCGCGCAGATCGAGATCGATACCTATCGAGCCGACCTGTCGGAGGCGAACCGGGCGATCCCGGAGCACCACCGGCAAGGGCTGATCGCGGTCCACGTCCGACGCCGCACCGGCTCGATCGTCGGCGCCACGGTGGTGGCCCAGGCCGCCGACGAATTGATCGCCCCACTGGTGCTGTTGATGACTCGCAGGTGGTCGCTGGCCGCGTTGGCCGACCTGATCCCCTGTCGTCCAAGCCGGTTCGAGCTACTCACACGCCTGGCCGAGCGTTACCGGCAGGCCCGGCGGTCCCGCCTCGGGGCCCGGTTGATGGACCGGTGGAGAGTGTGGCGGGGACCGGGAAGCAAAGGCTGAAGTACTCGGACTCTCAGCGCAATACCGTTCAATTAGCCGGAAGTGCCGATGCCATGTGCAGTTATGATATCGGAATCTCATAAAGCCGCGACCGGTGGTCGCGCCGAAGCATCGCAGAAACCGGCGGTGATCGTTCCGGGCGCGACCACCGATCGCGGCCTTATGGCTGAACGGAATCATAAGCGAATACTCGGTTTACGGCTAATTCAGCGGTATTGACGCTAAGCGGTGCCCGTCCCCTTTTTCCACGGCAAATCAAGACTGACGGACCATTAGCCCTCGGCCGGCAGATTCCGCCGCGGCCCCAGCAGCCCGGGGCCACGGGGCGTCAAGACTGCCACCAATCGGCCGGCCGCGTCGACCGCGGCAAACTGACCGGCGCCGGTTGGTGGCGTTTTCCTCGAGATCGTAAGGCCGTGCCTGATCTTGGCGATTTCATCCTGCGATAGTTCCACCCGCGGCAGCCGGCCCACGGCCCGCAGAGGGGGCAACAGGTGATCGGTCCAGCTCTGGCCTGTCAGTTGTCTCGGATCGACGGCCTCTTCGATGCGGAAGTCACCAATCCACCTCCGCACCAACTCCGACATGACTGCCGCCGTCCCCAGCGACTCGGCCAGGTCGCGGCCCAGCGAGCGAACGTACGTGCCGCCGCTGCACTCGATCGCAAGCCTCAGTTCCGGATACTCGTACCCCTGGACCTCAATCCGGTAGACGGTCACGGTGCGGGGTTTCAGTTCGACCTGCTGTCCCTTGCGGGCCAAGACGTACGCCCGGCGGCCCTCGACCTTCAACGCCGAAAAAGCCGGCGGACGTTGCTCGATCCGCCCCACCAACGCCCCGGCCGCCGCGGCGATCTGCTCGGGGGTGGGTACCGCCGGACCCACCAGCTCGGTCACTTCACCCTCGACGTCCTCGGTCGGACTCTGCCGGCCCAGCAGGAACGTGCCGCTGTAGCCCTTGGGCATTTGCTGCACGTACTCGATCAGCCGGGTGGCCGCCCCGACACACACCACCAGCACCCCGCAGGCCAGCGGATCCAGCGTCCCGGCGTGTCCCACCTTGGCGGGGCGCCCCAGCCGCTGCACGCAATTGACCACCTCCCGGGAGGTCATGCCGGCAGGCTTGTTCAGGTTCAACACTCCACAGGCTGCCACGGGCAACGTCTTTCCGGAAAAATGGGGACGGGAGTACCGTTGTACAAAAAACGTGCGTGTATTTCAAACCATCCGAGAAGAAATGGGCAACGCCCTCCCTGGTCTCGGCCCCACCTTACCCTGGCCTTGATGGGCCCCGAACGTTACCATAACAGTAGTGGGCCAGCAAGGAAATTCGGCATGATAATCGAGCAACTCGGACCCTATCGGATCGTACGGGAGTTGGGCCACGGAGGCATGGGAACGGTCTACGAGGGGCTCAACCTGGAAACGGACGAGCCGGCAGCCGTCAAGCTCCTGGCCGCCCCACTGGCCCGGGAGGAGGGCTTTCGCGAACGGTTCGAGGCCGAGATCGAAACCCTCAAGAAACTCAACCACCCCAACATCGTCCGCCTGTTCGGCTTCGGCCAGCAGGACCAACATCTGTTCTACGCCATGGAACTGGTCCACGGAAACAGCCTGGAACAGGAGTTGCAACGGGGACGCCGTTTCGATTGGCGCGAGGTCACCCGGATCGGAATCGAGACCTGCCGGGCACTGCGGCACGCCCACGACCGGGGCGTGATCCACCGCGATATCAAGGCGGGTAACCTGCTGATGGCCGACGACGGCCAGGTAAAACTCTCCGACTTCGGCATCGCCCGACTCTTCGGCAACACCGGCCTGACCAGCGTCGGCAGCGTGCTGGGGACCGCCGAATACATGGCCCCCGAACAGGCCGAAGGCCGGCCGGTGAGCCCCCGGGCCGATCTCTACAGCCTGGGGGCCGTGTTGTACGTGCTGTTGGCCCGCCGGCCGCTGTTTCAGGCCAAGTCGCTGCCGGAGATCCTGCACAAGCAGCGGTTCGAAACGCCCGATCCGGTCGGCAACTACGCGCCCGACGTTCCTGCCGTGTTGGAACAAATCATCGCCCAACTCTTGGAAAAGGACCCGGAGCGGCGGATTCCCAATCCCTCCGTGCTGGCGCGGCAACTGGAGGCGATGCAGCACGCGCTGTCGCTGGAGCCCGATTCGGAAGATGCCTTCACGACGGGAACCGAAACTGACTTAGCCGGCAGCCGGGGCCATCTCGCTCCGGCTCCCTCTGCCGCCGTTTCCCACCGGTCGGGCCCCAGCCAACTACCTCCCACACGGCTGTCGGACGACCCACCGCCCGAGCCGTCGGCAATACTCTCTCCGGCACCACCGCCGGACGATCTGCCCGAGACCAAGGCTACGGCGGCCTTCAAAGAGTTGCACAAGCCGGAAACGAC
>CAZUAM010000127.1:0-13324 GCA_964618095.1 uncultured Planctomycetaceae bacterium
CGTGCATCGTCTCCAGTCGGAACCACGGAATGGCCCTGCGGCAAGAACCTCATCGCGCAGATGCTCTGCGGCTCCGGCTCCGCGCGGGTGAGCAAGCTGGGACTGAACACGCTGAGCACCTTCGGGCTGCTGAAGCACCTGACCCAACCGGAGGTGACCACGCTGATCGACGGCCTGATCGCCGTGGATTGCCTCCAGCAGGTCGACTTGCAGCAATTGGACAACTTCCGCCCGGTGGTGCAACTTACTGAGCTTGGCTCCGACGTGATGAAAGGCAAGGTGGGGTTGGAGGCTGAACTGCCGATCCCGGCGTACCTGCTGGGCAAACTGCGTGGCGACACGCCGTCTGTCCAGGCTACTGCTGCGGAGGAAACCACCGAGGGGGACGAGTTGCCCGAACTCGATCCACAGTTGTTCGAGGCGCTGAGAGAGTGGCGTCGCCAGCGGGGCGCAGACGCTGGATTGCCGCCCGGCTACATCTTGACGAACACCACGCTGGATCTGTTGGCCCGACTACGCCCCAATTCCCCCAAGGCTCTGATAGCAATCAAGGGGATCGGCCCGGACAAGTTGCTGCGTTACGGAGAAGAGCTGCTGGCGATCGTGGCCGAGAATGCGAGGCCTTGCCCCCCCCCGAGAGATGGTTCCGGTGAGGACCCATTAGAATCCTCTCTCGCTCGGCCACTGGAGAATCGCAAAAGCGACGAGCCGAAACAGGTTGCTGAGTCGTCGGATTCGTCCGGCGAGTGGCCGGGTTCATCGGGGCGCGAACCGGTGGGGGAACCGGCCCCGCGGCCTGCTCCCGCCGCCCCCGAGCCCGCAGGCGTCCAGCCGAGCCACTACTGGACCTGGCGGCTGCTCTCGGCCGGGTTTTCGGCGGAGGAATGTGCGGCAATCCGGGGCCTGGACCGCGAGGTGGTCCTGGATCACGCGTTGCGTGCGGCCGACAGCGGTTGGGCAGTCCGGGCCGAGTGGTGCCTTGCGTCCGAGTTGCTGGCTGCCTTGGAGGCGGTCATCGCGCGGGAGAGTCCGGAGCAGATCCGGCCGCTGCTGCCCCGGCTGCCGGTCGGGACCCGCTACGAGGAAGTCCAGTTGTTTCTGAAGTGCCGCCGGCGAGCCGCCGGGGACTGAACCCCGCAGAAGAGTGGTTCCTGGGGCCCTTCCTGCGTGCTGCGGTCGAAAAACGGAGGCCAATGGGGTACAATTCGATGATGGCCGTTGCCGCGGACTCTTCGCAAGAAGACCTTCTCGCCGCCGGGCTTCTCCGGCGGGTCGCGAGGGGAGGTAATTGAGCGGACAGGCAGCGTACCGGTCACGCCCGCCGGCTAAGCCAGCCACGCATAACTCCGCAGGGGGGCACGCGTCTTTCAGTGGCCCGAGGAAAGGACGTCCATGGACAATCAGCCCGAGAGTAAGTCGGCTCCGCCGGAAAAGCCCGGGCCGAAACCACGCCGTAGCACGCCCACGCTGTGGCTGCTGCTGGTTGTGGGGCTGGTCGTCGTATTCTTGCTGTTCACCAACAGGGAGAAGCGGGAAAAGATCAGCTACGGGCTGTTCCGCCGCGAGTTGCAGCGCGACAACATCGCCAAGATCGATATCCAGGGGGCGCGGGTGAGCGGGGAGTTCAAGAAGGCCCCGGAAGACCCCCAGGGAAAGAAGGACGAGAAAGGCAACTTGCCGAAGCTGGAGAATCTGAAGTTCTCCACCGACCTGCCAAAGTACCTGGTGGATCACAAGCTTGACGAGGAGCTGCTGGCTGCCCTGAAGGAGGATTACGACGCCAACGAACCGAGCGACAACGCCGTTCTGTGGATGGCCGTGTACATAGTGGTGATGGTGGCGTTATTCGCGGGCCTGTGGTTCATGTTCCGGCGTACCCGGGATCAGTTCCTCGGCGGGGGTATCCTGGCAGGCTTTGGCAAGAGCCCCGCCAAACGCTACGAGTTGGGCGAACAACGGATTACCTTCGACGACGTGGCCGGACTGGAAAGGGTCAAGCATGAGCTGGAGGAGGTGGTCGAATTCCTCAAAAACCCCGAGAAGTTCCAGCGGCTGGGCGGCCGGGTGCCCAAGGGGATCCTGTTGATGGGCCCGCCGGGAACCGGCAAGACGCTGCTGGGGCGGGCCGTGGCCGGCGAGGCCGACGTGCCCTTCTTCTCCATCAACGGCTCCGAGTTCATCCAGATGTTTGTGGGCGTGGGGGCCAGCCGGGTCCGCGACCTGTTCTCCACCGCCAAGGACAGCGCCCCTTCGATCCTGTTCATCGACGAGATCGACGCGGTGGGCCGGCATCGCGGGGCCGGACTGGGCGGCGGACACGACGAACGCGAACAGACGCTCAACCAAATCCTCAGCGAGATGGACGGGTTTTTGCAGACCGAATCGGTGATCGTGATGGCCGCCACCAACCGTCCCGACGTGCTCGATCCGGCCCTGTTGCGCCCGGGACGCTTCGACCGGCACGTCACCGTCGACCGGCCCAATTACAAGGGACGCCTGGCCATCTTCAAGGTCCACACCCGCGAGGTGCCCTTGAGCGACGACGTCAACCTGGAGAAACTTGCGGCGGGGTCGGTGGGTCTGACCGGTGCCGACATCCGCAACATGGTCAATGAGGCCGCCCTCTGGGCCAGCCGGGAGGACAAGCAGTTCGTGGCGATGGCCGACTTCGAATACGCCCGCGACAAGGTGCTGATGGGCGCCAAGCGCGAGGAAGTCCTCTCCGAGAAGGAAAGGTCGATGACGGCCTATCACGAGTCGGGCCATGCGCTGCTGGCCTGGCTGGAGCCCAACGGCGATCGGGTGCACAAGGTCTCGATCATCCCCCGCGGCCGCGCCTTGGGGGCCACCCAACTGCTGCCCGAGGAAGACCGCCTCAACATCGGCGAAGGTGAGCTGCACAAGCGGCTGTTGTTCCTGCTGGGCGGGCGTGCGGCCGAGAAGCTGGCCTTCGATGAGTTTAGCGCCGGCGCCGAAGACGACCTGAACAAGGCCACCCAGCTCGCCCGGCGCATGGTGACCCACTGGGGGATGAGCGAGAAGCTGGGGCCGGTGGCCTTTCGCGACGGCGAAGAGCATCCCTTTCTGGGCAAGGAGATGGCCGAGCCCCGCCGGTTCAGCGAGCATACGGCCCAGGTAATCGACGAAGAGGTGGTCCGCATCCTCCGGGAGGCCTCGGAGCGGGCGCGGAAGCTGTTGACCCGGTACCGCGACAAGCTCGATGTCCTGGCGGGCGCTTTGGAACGAGAGGAAACGCTCGACGAAGAGGACATCGAAGAGCTGATCGGGCCGGCGGCCTATAACAAGCCCCGGGCCGACAAGAAGGTCTGACTGTTCACGCAAAAACCGCTTGCGGCTTAGCAGCAATACCACCAGCGCAGAACCGACTGTGATCCCCTGACTACCGCTGCTTAATCATCTTGATCCGGTGCCGGGGGCCGGATTGTGACATCAGGTCGGCCTCCTGCTCGCCGCTGAGGATCTGGGGCGTGCCGACCACGGCGGCGGCCACCAGTTTGTAGGAGCTTGGGAACCACGAACGCTAACCCGAAGTTCCAAGGGGGAATTCTGCTTAACTCTATGTCGTGCAATGACTTAACTGCGTTTCGTCCTGCAAAGCGTAGTCATGTAGGGCGACGTAACTCCTTATGGCGCAAGCAGTTGTGATCTTTCCTATTCTAACAGTGGTCAGAGCAAGGAATTTCAAATCGCAGTTAAGTCGTTTGTTCTCAATTACTTAGATGCGATTCTCTTCCGGAACTTCGGGCTAACCGTGGGGATGAACGATGATCTTCATGCCCTTCTGGCTTTCCATGGTCTGGAAGGCCTGGTTGATCTCTTCCAGTGGAAAGTGGTGCGTGATGATCGGTTCGGTGCGGACCTTGCCCGCCTCCAGCAGCCTGACCGCCAACTCGTGGTGGCGGGGAACGCAGCCGTGCGAGCCGGTCACGAAGCACTCCTTGTAGTGGATCGTGTTCGAGAGGACCGACATGGGCCGCACGTTCTTGCCCAGCCCGCCGAACAGATTCACGTAGCCGCGATGGGCCACCATCTCGATCGCCTGTTCGTGGACCTCGACCGAGGGACAGGTGGTCATCACCACGTCGGGGCCTTCGCCGCCGGTCTCCTGGCGGCAGCGGGCGATCACGTCTTCTTCTTTGGCGTCGATGTACACGTCGGCGCCGTACTTTCTGGCGATTTCCATCCGCCCGGGGCTCAGCTCCACGCAGATCACCTTGATCGCGCCCATGGTTCGGGCGGCGTCGATCATCATACAGCCGATCGGCCCCATGCCGATCAGCACGATCGTCTTGCCCAGCGACAGGCCCACCAGCTCCAGGCCGTTGATCACACAGGCCAAGGGTTCGGCCAGGGCGGCCTCGTCGAAGCCGAGCTTCTCTCCAAACGGCGTCACCGGCCCTTCCTCCAGTACCAGCCGCGGCAGCAGCATATACTCGGCGAAGGCGCCGGGGATCTGATAGCCGATGGCGTAGTTGATTGCGCAGTTGTTGCCCAGCCCGTTGCGGCACCAGGCACACTGCCCGCAAGGCACGTCCGCCCCCACGGCCACGCGATCGCCCTGCTTGACCCGGCTGACGTTCTTGCCGGCCTTGACCACCGTGCCGGCGGTCTCGTGGCCGATGATTGCGGGCGGTTTGAGGCGGGGATTTCCGTGATGGAAGATGCGGATGTCCGAGCCGCAGACGGCGACCGACTCGACCTTCAACAGGGCCGAATCGTCGTCGATCTGCGGATCCTCGACTTCGCGAACCACGATTTTTTCCAGCTCTTCAAGTACGGCAGCTTTCATGGGCTATCTCTTTTTTGGTTAACAGAGAACTGATCTCTAGGGCTCGATCAACACCTTGGCGAAGAACTCGCTCTGGTCCCGCATCATCACCAACGCATCCAGCGAATCCTCCAGCGGAACGCGGTGGGTGACCAGCGAGTCGAGGTCGACCGCCCCGGAGGCCACCGCGGCCAACACCGCCCGCCAGTCGTCGTTGTTACCCGCGGCGCTGAACGACGAGTTCCAGGTACCCAAGATGTCCAGCTCGCGTCGCATGGCCTGGGAGATCAGTGCGGCGGGCAGAGTAACGTCGGCCGAGGGATTGCCGAGGATCACCACGCGGCCACCCACGCGGGCGGCGGAAATGGCCTGGTTCAGGGTAACCGGCACACCCGCTCCCTCGACGCAGACCTCGGCCCCGTGGCCGCCGGTCAGTTCGTTGATCTTTTCCAGCGGGTTGCACTCGCGGACATCGATGGTCAGATCGAAGCCGAGCTGTTTGGCCATGGCCAGCTTCTGGGTGATCAGGTCGAACATCACGATCCGGGCTGCCCCCATCATCCGTGCCCATTGGGCCGTCATCAGCCCGATCGGCCCGGCGCCGAAGATGACCACTGTCTCGCCCACAAAACCCCCGCCGGCTCGCTTCAGTGCGTGCAGGGCCACGGCCGCCGGCTCGGTCATCGAGGCGGCCTCCATGGAGACGCCGTCGGGGACGGGGATGAGGTTCCTGGGTGGGACCGAGACGTACTGGGCAAAGGCTCCGTCCCGCCGCGACCCGTAGTAGTCGTAATCGGAACACTGCACGTAGTTGCCCAATTCGCAGCAGCCACACTTCCCGCACCAGAGCAACGGAAAGACCACCACGCGGTCGCCCGGCTTGAACGGTTCGACTCCTTCGCCGCAGGCCTCGATGGTGCCGGCGAACTCGTGCCCGCAGACGGTGGGGAAGTGGTAGGTGCCTTTGACGAAAGTCCGGGGAACGTCCGAGCCGCAGACCCCGCAGAATCCCACCCGCAGAAGGACCTCGCCGGGAGTCACGGCCGGCTTGGGGATCTTCTCGAAGCGGGCGTCGCCGACCGCGTGGAGGACCAGGGCGTTCATCTTGCTTTGGGACGTCATCGGCGTTCTTCCGGGCTAAGCCGCAAGCGGCCTGGGGGCGTTCAATTTGCAGAATCCTCGTTCCTCATTTCTAGCCCGGCGGCTATCGCTCTCTCGGTTTTTCGGACGTTCTCGATCAGCGGTGCCTTGCGGTCGAACCAACTGCTGGTGCCAGCCACGAGGACGTCGGCCCCGGCGGCCACCATCTTGGGGATGTGCTCGAAGCTGACGTTGCCGTCGACCATGATGGGTACGCTCAGCTCGTGGTCGGTCAGGAGGCGGCGGCAGTCGGCGATCTTGCGGATGCCCGAGGCCACCAGCTTCCCACCGGCAAAGCCCGGGTTGACCGTCATCAGCAGCACGAAGTCGAGCCGTTCCAGGACGTAGTCGATGGCCTGAAGTGGCGTGGCCGGGTTGAGTGCCACACCCGCCTTCATCCCTTTGCGGCGGATCTCCGTCAGGGTCCGGTCCAGGTGCCGGCAGACTTCCGTATGAACGGCCACGTAGTCGGCGCCGATTTCCGCCAGCGGCTCGACGTACACGTCCGGATTCTCGACCATCAGGTGGACGTCCAGCGGGAGGGCTGTTTTCGGCCGCAGCCAGCGGATCACGTCGAGGCCCAACAGCAGGTTGGGCACGAAGTGTCCGTCGGCGACGTCGAGGTGCAGCATGTCGGCCCCGGCCGCTTCGAGCTGCCGCAGGGCATCTTCCATATGGCCGGGGTCCACGCACATCATCGAGGACGACACCCGTACCGGCCGATCCGGCTTGGCGACAGAGCCGAGATGCGCGATGGCCGGCCGGCCGGCCGGTCTGACCTCGTTGTCGGCGTCGGCGTCGGTGTCGGCCAGCCAGGTCTCTTTCAGGTAGCTGAGCGATGCGCGGAGCTGACCGTCCAGCTTCTTGTCGGAGTAGTCCCGCCCCAGCTTCGGCCCGCCGATCTCCAGGTAGCCGACCACCTCATCGACCGGGATGGTTTCGGCTCGGGCCAGGAGCATCCGGCGGACCGGTTCGATCTCGATGATCCCGAGCCGGCGTTCTTCCGGGCTGAAACCGAAGGTGGACGAGTACTGCGGGTCGGTGTTCTTCAGGTGGACCTCGTACAAATACGGCAGCGTGGCTTCGAGCATCTCGAGGTGATCGCTGCGGACCGTCAGGTCGCCGTCGGCGTAGGCGTGGGCGACGTCGGTGCAGTAGCCGACCCGGGCGGTGCCGTCGGGGTGCTGGTCGTGCCAGGCGGTCAGCTCGTCGGCCATCTGACGGATTTCATCGGGGAGGGTGGGTGGTTCGGCCAGGCAGGACATGGGCTCGATGACCAACCAGGGCACGCCCTGCTCGTGGGCCAGCCCCATCAGCTCCTTCATGTGCCGCAGGTACCGCTCCACGCCCCGTCTCTTGCTGCCCATCCGATCGCGGTAGACCGCCCCGGGATTCGACCCGACCGATTGGGCCCCGACCAGCGAGCCGACTCGGATCAGGCGTTCGAAAGAGCGACGGGCGACGGTTTCCCAGCCGGGCTCGTCGACGAGGAACCCGCCCAGCTCGCGGTGGGCCGTGAAGATGCTGTGGATGCGGACGCCCGAGTCTTCGGCCTCGCGCCGCAACTGGAGAAAATACTCGTCGGGCAACTGATAGATCTCGAAGAAGGTGCCCAATTGGACGCACGAAACCCCTTCTTCCGTCAAGAGGCGGAAGAGCCACGGGTACGAGTAACGATACTGCGTCGAGTCGGTCTTGACGCCAAGCTGAAGTGTCAGATCGGCCAATTCCTGAGTGCTCCTGGGGGCGGGGAAACCGCACTACGCCTTGCCGTTGCCGTGTTCCAGCTCGGCGATTTTTTGGATGCGTCGAGTGTGGCGGCCACCTTCAAAGCCGGTTGTCAGCCAGACCTCGACCAGCCGGTCCACCAGCCGCTCGCCCAGCATGTCGCCCGAGAGGCAGAGCACGTTTAGATCGATGTGCCGGCGGCTGAGTTCGGCAGTCAGGTCGTCGTAGCAAGGCGCAGCACGAACGCCGGGGACTTTGTTGGCCGCAATGCACATCCCCAGACCCGTCCCGCAGATCAGGATCCCCCGATCCGCTACGTGGTTGCTGACCTTTCGTGCGACCACCGCGGCGATGTCGGGATAGTCGTCGTCTTCTTGGTCGTACGATCCCACGTCGACCACTTCCTGGCCCAGCCTGCCGAGCAGCTCGATAAGCTTGACCCGCATGTCCACGCCGCGATGGTCACTTCCCACCGCAATTCGCATCGTCCCGGTTCTCCTCCAACCCTGCTGACAAGAGGTTCTATTCTACCGACCGGCGGCCGAGCATGCAATGATATCCCTGTCTCAGAGGGGTGCATCGCCGCTTTCCCATTATTACGAGGGGTAGGCATCCACTCTTGGTGGTTGAAATGGATGAGGCGTCGGCTGCCCGTGGCCGGCCCCTCCGTCGGTTCCGACCGTCCGCGCGTCTCCTGCCTGGCACGGTCGGCCGCGGTGCCTCCGGCGCCCCACCGAACGGCCACTCTTCCGGCACGGGGCAACCGCGGCCGGGACCGCATCAAGACGGGTTACTTCGCGGCGGCCGCACGCGTTGCTTGCGATTCCGGCCGAAGCAGACCCCCGAGCTTGACAAGGGGCCCGTTGTCGTGATACTGAAGCATGGGTGGGATGCCATGCGTACCCCTGCGGGGGCTGAAAATTCTTGCTGAAAGCGAGGGAGACACCGGTGACCGATTGTCGAGGCCGTGGTTTTACACTCATCGAACTTTTAGTAGTCATCGCGATCATCGGCATCCTGATTGCGCTGCTGCTGCCGGCCGTGCAGTCGGCCCGGGAGGCCGCGCGGCTGATTCACTGCACGAACAATTTGCGCCAGTTGGCACTTGGGGTCCACAACTACCATGAGACCTACGGTTCGTTCCCCCCGGGGTGTATCGACGACAACCATAGGGAAGAGTCGTGGGGTTGGGGCGCCCTGATCCTGGCGTTCATCGAGGAGGAGCCCCTCTACGAGCGATTGCGGGTGACGGAGCGTCGGCTGACCGAGATGCTCAGACACCCCACCGACCGGTATCTTGCACAGACGCCTATCGCGACGTTCCGGTGTGTCACCGATACGACCCCCGCAGCGTTGGATCGCCAGAGGCGCCACTTTCACGGCAACGGCAACGTGGGCAAGATCGAGCTGGGCACATCGAATTACGTCGCCTGCCAGGGGTTGTATGACCGTGGCGGAACGGCAGTCCGACACAACGGTGTCTTTTTCAACGACAGCGCCATTCGCCTGCAAGACATCAAAGACGGGGCCAGCCACACCTTCATGCTCGGCGAGCGGAACGAGAGATGCAGCGCGGGGGTCTGGGCCGGCTGCCGCAATCCGCCCGGCCCTTGTCATTGGGGCGTCTATCAGAACCGGGGTCGCGTCAGCTATAAGCTGAACGCACCGCTTACGGCCAAGCGCCCCGGCCAGATCAACTTCTGTTGCGACTGCTGTAGCGAAGGATTCGCCAGCGATCATCTGGGAGGAGCCAACTTCGTTTTCTGCGACGGCTCCGTCCATTTCATCAACGATAACATCGAATTCAGCAACGGGGGTCTCAGCCGATCGGGGCTGACCGGGGGTAAACCCTACAGCCCGCTACGGTTGGGCATGTATCAGAAACTGGGGATTCGCAACGACGGCCGGCCCGTGGACGGCGGGTACTGATCCGCACCTCCCGCGCCGCGGACTTGTCGATAGTGGACCGTTGCTGAGATTGCCGAAAGCCGGAAAACCATGGACCGAACTATCCGTCTGGCGGTCTTGTTCGTATTCTGCCTCGTTTCGCTTCCGGCGTCCGGATGCCAGGACAGCGGCCCCGAACTGGGGCGGGTTAGCGGAACCGTCACGCTCGACGATAAACCGTTGCCCAACGCCACGGTCGAGTTCCAGCCCGGACCAGGGGGATCCTCCTCCTCCGGCAAAACCGACGAGAACGGCCGCTACGAGTTGAGCTATTCGGTGGGCAGGCCGGGGGCGATGGTGGGCAAGCACGTGGTCCGGATCTCTACCTTCCGGCAGGATGCACCGGATGACGAAGGACTGAGACCGGTGATCGAATATCCCGAACTTCTCCCCCCAAGGTACAACGAAGAGTCCCAGTTGACCGCCGAAGTCAAGCCGGGCCGCAACGAAGGGGTGAACTTCAACCTCAAGAGTAGGTGACGGGGGAAAAAGGAGCTGCGTCCCCTTTTTTTCCAAGGATATCATCGTGGATCGCAAGATACTCTTTCTCGTACTGATTGCCGGCGGGCTGCTCGCGGGGCTGACCACGGCCGAAGAGGTGAGAGTTTCGCACTGCTTCCAGGGCGACAGCGTGGCGGCGATCAACGATCGGGTGGAGCCGAGAAGCCCGATCGACCGGCCGCGCCATTCCTTCTGGCCGCATAAGGGCACCAGGGAATGGGTCGAATACTCATTCGACGGGCCGCGCAAACTCTCTTCCACGGAAATCTACTGGCTGGACGACACCCCCGGCGGCGATTGCCCCGTACCCGAGTCGTGGCGGCTGTTCTATCGCCAAGGCGGCCGATGGGTCCCGGTCGAAAATACCTGCCCGTTCGGAGTCGAAAAGGGCGTGTTCAACCGGGTCACGTTCAGGCCGATCGAGACCAGGGGCCTGCGGATCGAGGTCAAATCGCGTGCGGGCTGGGGTTCGGGGATCATCGAGTGGGACGTCCGCGACGATCCCCGTCTGGCCCGCGCCCGAGCAGCCAAACGGCTGCTGGCCCCCCTGGGCGGGCTGAAGTTCGAGCCGCGCCGGACGGTTCTCAGCGACTTGATGCAGCGGAGCGAGGTGCTTTCGCCCCGGGCCCAACAGTACCTCGCCCGGCTGGCCGAATTCAAGCAGCGCGGCCGGCGACTCCAGGCCGGCGTGGAGGCGGGCAAGATCACCGACCAGGGGCAGATCGCGAAGTATACCGGCGAAGTGAGGGCATTTCTCAGCGAGCAGATCCGGCAGCTCGACCCGATCGTGTTCTTCACGCGGCACCCGCTCTCCCGGCCCAACGCCGCCAACTGCTACATCTGGCAAAGCGTACCCGAGCACCTCGGATGCAGCATTCGCGTCTACGACCCAGCCCGCCCCGAGGCGCCGGCCAAGACGATCTTCAGCGACCCGCAAGGGAGCATTTTCGACGTGAACCTTTCCCGCGACGCCGGCACGCTCTTCTTCTCATGCAAGAAGCGAGGCGAGCGCTGCTGGCAGATCTACGAGATCGGCGTGGACGGCCGGGGATTGAAGAAGATCAGCCGCGATCCGCGGTATTACGAGGTGGGGGCGATCGAATTGCCCGGCGGGGAGCTGCTATTCGTGTCCACTCGTCGCGGCGGGTATACGGTTTGCCAGCCGGGACCCAGCTCTAACCTGTACCTGATGAATCGCGACGGCAGCGACGTGCGCTGCGTGAGCCAGAACACCTTGTCCGACTTCTCACCACACATGCTGCCCGACGGACGCGTGCTGTTTACCCGCTGGGAATACATCGACCGCGATCTGACCTATCGTCAGAGTCTTTGGACGCAGAATCCGGACGGGCGGCACTACCAGCTTTTTTTCGGCAACACGATCCGCGAGGTGGGCACGTTTTGGCAGGCCCGGCCCGTCCCAGGACACCGCAACCTGGTGGTGGCCACCTTCGCCCCGCACCACGGCTGGCCGCACGGGGCGATCGGCCTGATCCAGAACCGACTAGGGCTGGAGGCGCCGCGGGACCGGGGCTATAGCTGGATCACCCAGGAGTTTCCGGAGATCCGCGACCGCTCGTTCCGCTGGTCGTATCGCGACCCGTTCCCGGTGGCCGATCACCAGTTCCTGGTTTCCTACGGCGGCGGGGAGAATTCGGGACGCTTCGCCTTGTACCTGTTGGACCTCTGCGACAACAAGCTGCCGATTTACCGAGATCCGCAGCAGGGCTGCTACGGCCCGCTGCCCTTGCGGCCCCGAAAGGTCCCGCCCCTGCTGGCCGCCCTGGAACCTCAACAGCAGTCCGCGGCCGACAGGGTTCAATGGGGTACGCTGCTGGTGGCCGACGTATACCGGGGTCTTCCGGGGATCGAGCGGGGCCGGGTCAGGTACATCCAGATCATGGAGCAGATGCGGAAGATGGCCGACTTGACCAGCCGGGCCTACGACCAGTCGCCGTTGATGAGCTACGCCACCTATTACGCCAAGCGGTGCTGGGGCCGCGTGCCGGTCGAAGCCGACGGCTCGGCCCACTTCAAGGCCCCGGCGCTACAAGAGATCTACTTTCAGGTCCTGGACGCCGAAGGCCGGGAGTTGCAGCGGATGACCTCCGCCATGCAACTGATGCCCGGCGAAACGCAGAGCTGCATCGGCTGTCACGAGCCGCGGAACATGGCGCCGCCGCCCAAATCGGACCACCGCCCACTGGGCGGGACATCGTCGCGGGCCGGCGACGGGCTGGCGGCCTTCCGCCATCGGCCTTCTCAACCCGAGCCACCGGCCTGGGGCAACCAGGGCGTCCTCGATTTCGTCAAGCTGGTGCAGCCGGTCCTGGACGAGTATTGCGTGGAGTGCCACAGCGGCCCTGATCCCGACGCCGGGTACGACCTGTCGGGCGACAAGACGCGGCTGTTCAACATGGCCTACGACAACCTGCTGGGACGCAGCCGGTCGTACCGGCAGCACGACATGCAGAGCGGCGAGATGCTGCCGGAGGAAGCGGCCAAGGGCAAGCCGATGGTTCATTTCTACTGGCTGCTGCGGACGCCCACGGCGGTCAATCGCCCGCTCTGGACCGGCTCGCACGCCAGCCGGCTGCTTGAGTACATCGAGACCGATCACTGCGGGCGGATGATTCCGCTGGCCGCCCGGCAGCGGATCTACGTCTGGATCGACGCCAACGTGCCGTACTACGCCACTTATGCCCACAGCCGGCCGCGTTCGCCCGGCTATCGGGATCTTTGCACCGAGGTGGAGACCGGGCGGGAGTCGGAGTGGTACGCGAAGCGATTTCTGGGCGTGTACAAGAGGCGGTGCGAGTCCTGTCACGGTGGCCTGCCCCACCCGAACGACCACGAGCGGATCTGGGACGGCCGCCTGGCGTGGATCAATTTCTCTCATCCGGAGCACAGCGCCGCGTTGACCGCCCACCTTGGCAAAGAGGCGGGCGGCCGCGGCCTGGGCACGCAACCCGGCGGCAAAGGCCCGCCGCTGCTCGGCGACACCCGCGATCCCGACTATCTGACGATGCTCAAGGCAGTTGAAGAGGGCCGCCGGAAGATGCTGGTCCATCCGCGCGTGGACATGGAAGCGGCAACCGAGTAGGGCAAGCGTCTCGCTTGCCCGGCTGCACAAGGGAGGATGCTTGTGCTACGAACAGGGCCATTTAGGATCCGCGAAAGAATAACTTGATCAATTCCGGGTGGCTGTGGTCGAGCGGA
>CAZUAM010000128.1:0-13312 GCA_964618095.1 uncultured Planctomycetaceae bacterium
TGACGATCAATAACGACGGCTCGATCACCGTCGAAGACGACGGCCGCGGCATCCCCGTAGAAACCCATCCCGATCTGGATATGTCCACGCTGCAGGGCGTGATGACCGTGCTGAAGTTCGGCGGAAAATTCCGCAAAGGGGTCTATCAAACCTCCGGCGGACTGCACGGCGTGGGAGTCACCGTGGTCAACTTTCTCTCCGAATGGTGCGAGGTCGAGGTGCGACGCGACGGACACGTGTACCAGCAGGAATACGAGCGCGGCGTGCCCACCGGCGACGTGCGACGAATCGGACGCACCAAGCGCATGGGCACCAAGACCACCTTCAAGGCCGACCCGCTCATCTTCCCGAACACCCAGTTCAACTACAGCGTGCTCTACCGACGCCTGCAGGAACTGGCCTTCCTCAACCGCGGCGTGAAGATCGTTTTCAGTGACGAACGCACCGGCGACGGCGAAACCTTCCACTATGAACGGGGTATCCTCGAATTCGTCGAATACCTCAACCGGGCCAGCGAGGCCGCCCACCAGGATATCATCTATATCGCCGGCTACTACCAGGGCGTGGGCCTGGAGGTGGCCATCCAGTACTCCGCCGAATACACCGAAAACGTCCACTCCTACGTCAACAACATCTGCACCACCGAGGGCGGCACCCATCTGTGGGGCTTTCGGGCGGCACTGACCCGAAGCCTCAACGCCTACGGCCGGAAATCGGGCATGTTCAAGAACCTCACGCCCGGCGGCGACGACTTCCGTGAAGGGCTCACCGCCGTGATCTCGCTCCGCGTCCCCGAACCCCAGTTCGAAGGCCAAACCAAGACCAAGCTGGGTAACAGCGAAGTGGAGGGCATCGTCAACTCGGCGGTGGGCGACTTCCTTGGTCGCTACCTGGAAGAGAACCCCAAGTCGGCCCGAATCATCGTGCACAAGGGCCTCCTGGCCGCCGAAGCCCGCGAATCCGCCCGCAAGGCCCGCCTGATCGTCCGCGAGCGCAAAGGGGCGCTGTCCGGCGGCGGACTGCCCGGAAAACTCCGCGACTGCACCAGCCGCGAGGTCGACCGCTGCGAACTCTACCTGGTCGAGGGCGACTCCGCCGGCGGAAGCGCCGAAGGCGGACGGATGCGCATGTACCAGGCCATCCTCCCCCTGCGCGGAAAAATCATCAACGCCTACAAGTCCCGCGAAGACAAGGTCCTGGCCAACGAAGAGATCCGCAGCATGATCTCGGCCATCGGCTCGGGCATTGGCTCCGACATCGATCTGGCCAAGCGACGCTACGACAAGATCATCATCATGACCGACGCCGACGTCGACGGCTCGCACATCCGTACCCTGTTGTTGACCTTCTTCTACCGCCAGATGTACGAGCTGGTCCGCCGGGGACACGTCTACGTGGCCCAGCCGCCCCTGTTCCGCGTCCGCCGCAAGAAGCAGGTCCAGTACGTCCAGTCCGAAGAGGAAATGAAGGTCCAACTGCTCGAGGCCGGCCTGGCCGACGCGGTCTTCGAACCGGGCGACGGCCGGACCGTCAAGGGCCGCCAAATGGAACACCTCTGCCGCTGCTTGGCTGCCCTGGAAGATCCGCTCATCGCGCTGCAGCGCCGCGGCATCAGCCTCCGCGCACACGCCGCCCGGCAGGACCCCGTCTCGGGCAAGCTGCCCGTCTACCACGTCTTCCTCGGCCATCAGGAACACTGGCTCACCTCCCGCCAGGACCTGGAAGAATTCCTCGCCCAACGCGAGCAGGAGGTCGGCGAGGAGCTGAAGCTGGAAGACGAGCCGGCCAACGGCGCCAACGGCTCCGAGGGCAACGGCCACCCGGCCAGCCGGCTGCGGATCGTCGAGCTGCACGAGGTCCGCTCGATCAACAACCAACTGGCCGAACTGCGCCAGATGGGCTTCGAGATCGACAGCCTGATCCCCCAGGAGCGCACGGGCGCAGAAGAGGCCCGCTACCTGCTCCGCCGCGGCGAGCTGGCCACCGGGCTGGACGACCTCCGCGGCCTCTTGACGGCCGTCCGCGCCGCCGGCGAAAAGGGCCTCCAGATCACCCGCTTCAAGGGCCTCGGCGAGATGAACGCCGAAGAGCTCCGCCAGACCACCCTCGACCCGGAAAACCGCACCCTCCTGCAAGTAACCATGGAAGACGCCGGCGCCGCGGACGATCTGTTCCGGATCTTGATGGGCGACAAGGTCGAACCCCGCCGCGAGTTCATCGAAAAACACGCCCTGGAGGCGAGGAATCTGGACGTGTAGGATGGTATACTGGTGGGCGGCACGTAGGGTGGCTGCTCGCAGCCACGCGTCCTCTGGGCCCTTTCACCCCTCACCCCGCAACTCGAGGTATCGAAATGAAAACATGGCAAACGGCCGGTACTGCGCTGCGCAGGGTGGCTGCTCGCAGCCACGTATTCTTCACCCCCGTGTGTTTTCTCCTGATGGCCGCCACGGCCCTGCCCGGCGAAAATACCGCCAAGCAGGAAAAATGGATCCAACTCTTCAACCGCAAGGATCTCAAAGGCTGGAAGGTCAAAATCACCGGCCACGAACTCGGCGACAACTACAAAAACACCTTCCGCGTCGAAGACGGGCTGCTGAAGGTCGTCTACGACGGGTACGACAAATTCGACGGCAAATTCGGCCACCTCTTCTACCACCAGCCGTTCTCGAACTACGTCCTCCGCGTCGAGTACCGGTTCGTCGGCAAACAGGTGCCCGGCGGCCCGGGCTGGGCGCTGCGAAACAGCGGCATCATGCTCCACGGCCAGTCGCCCGAAAGCATGCGGAAGGACCAGGACTTCCCGGTCTCCATCGAGGTCCAGCTCCTCGGCGGCAGCGGCAAAGGTACCCGCCCCACCGCCAACGTCTGCACCCCGGGCACCCACATCGTCATGGACGGCAAACTGGTCACCCAGCACTGCAACTCTTCCCGCTCCAAAACCTACCACGGCGACCAGTGGGTAACGGTCGAGGTCGAAGTCCACGGCAACCGCCTGATCCGGCACCTGATCGACGGCAAGACGGTCCTCGAGTACACCCAGCCCCAGTTCGACCCAACCGACACCGACGCCCGAAAGCTCATCAAAGACGGCAAGAACATGCTCGACGGCGGCACCATCTCGCTCCAGTCCGAAAGCCACCCGGTAGAGTTCCGGAAGGTGGAACTGCGGAAGTTGCAGGAGTGAGCGCCGCGCGGGCACCGGCATCTTGTCAGCGATCTGAGCACTGCCGCAATCGGGGCAAGTAGCGTGGGCGAAACGCCCGGGCGCCCCGTCTAATTGTGCTCGTCAATTGCGTGAAGACACAGCGGTCGCCGTTTCCCCCAAGATTGGGGGTTGCGTCCGATGGGGGAAATGGTGAAAATGCTTTGGCGTAAAATAAGTACAACCAGGTTGTATTAAAATGCCTGCATCCGGGTACTCTGCGGCGGCAGCCAGAAGAATCGTTGGCGTCTCCCAGCGGTGCCTCGACTATTGGGCTGAGCGCGGCATCGTCACGCCTTCGGTCCGGCAGGCAACCGGAAAAGGCTCCGAGCGCAGATATGCCTTCGACGATCTAGTGAAGCTTGCTTTAGTGAAAAGGCTGCGCGAAGCTGGGCTCAGCCTTCAGAAAATCCGACAAGGACTTCAGGTGATGCGGCAACGCTGGCCGAAGAAGGACCCACTCCTGGACGAGATGCTTGCAACCGATGGTTCCACCTTCTTTCGAATTAAGGGCGATAAAGTTGAGGATATTCTGGCGGACGGCCAGTTATTACTAAGCGTCGTGGCTGTTGGGAGGATTAGGCAGGGTGTTCGGGAGAGCGTCCTTCAGCTTTCAGAAGTACAGGTGCCTGCGCGAGGCCGGCGGGCTGCCTCCGATGCGAGGGGAAGGGCCTAGAGCCGCGACTCGGCGTCGGCAGTCCTGGGAGGTGCGCCTTGCTTGCGGCGCTCCTTCGCGGATGGTAAGCTGACTTGATGCTCACCCTGAAGGAGGGGGTTCGGCTTGCCCCGGCGGCCAGCCGGCATATCTTCAAGGAGATCAGAGCTTTCCGCTCAATCGGAGGCGACTCCATTTTTCCAGGGAGGAGAATGACCATGGCAACTGCAAGTCTTCGTAGCGGACGTGGTGCGCCGAGTCCACTGGCAGTGGACCTCGCGCTGGCCACGGTGGACCTAGCTGCGCTACGCGCACGGCGAGGCGTGGAGAACCTCGACGAGGAAGCTCAGGAGGCCGCGCTCCTCCTGCGGGACTACTATTCCCGCCAGCTTCACGCGGCTTCAACGTCGGGTCAAATCTCGGAGGAGGCGGTCCGGGATGAGAGCGTTCGAAGAGCGATCCAACAAAGCCTGACGTTGCTAACTCAGACCAAGCCAAAGCTAGATGACCTGGATGAGGACGACCGCCAACTTCTGGAGGAGCTTGTTTCGCTGTTTTCAACGCTTGCTGAACGGGGTTGCTGCAAAGGCGATCAAGCCGAGAGATTGCATTCGGCTCTTGGCCGACTGGACGTGAAACTCGCTGCGCCTTCAGCAGCCGCTGAACGCACCAAGCTTTCGGAGCTGTTGAATGCTTTCTCCTGAGCTGCAAGTCCCCGTGCGCGTGGCTGCCGAGCTTTTCTACCGCAGTTCATGCCTGAACTCATACCTTGAGCGAATCGGCTCTGGGGAGTCAAGCGAACTTGAACGGCTGCTTTCTGCCATGCGCCGTGGACTAGAGAACTGGGAGCGTAAAACCATCAACAGCCTCGCCGAACTGTGGAACGTGGTCGAGAGCCAGGACGCGATCCCCGTACTTTGGCGTACTTTGGCCGGATTCTCGCGATGGTTTGCGACCATCCATGAGACACTCGTCTTGTTGCCGGGCGAGCGCACAACTTCTGAATTGGCCTTCACACTCCAACATCGTTTCGGAGAAGTCTATACGGACTACGGGCCGTCCATTGTGCTCGGGAGTGTTTTCAACGCTTTCGAATTCGATTTTATCGAGATTCTCAAGCAGAAACTCGTTGACGTCGAGAAGATTTTTCCCAAAGGAGAGAGGATCGAGGTTCTTCAACTCCCTATCTGCGGTAGGGATTCGCCCCTCGCGTACCCAGTCCTCGCTCACGAGCTAGGACATGCAATAGACAAACGGCACCGTATTTCCTCTAAGGTCGCGAGTCAGTTTGTTGCTGACGAGGAAACGGATGAGTTCTCTATAGTCAGGGACTGGTGCAGCGAGCTTTGCGCTGACATAGTCGCTGCCCGCGCATTCGGCCCTTGCGCCATCCTGGAACTCCTGTCAATGGAGTATTGCTTCCATCCACTACAGAACCTTTGGCACATCGATGAGAGCCATCCAATGAGCCGTGCTCGTCTGGATGTTGTTCTCCGCGAACTGGATGATTCACTCGACCATGGTCTCATCGAAGCTGAGACCGACTTCTACACGCGCGCTTGCGACGTCAATCTTGAACGCTGGTACCCGAACGAAGCAGACCGCGATGCTCAAAAGCAATTGCAGGAGACACTGCGCAACGAGGCTATTCCACTCATGGCGGACCGTGTTCGCGAGGAACTCTTGCAACTCGATCTGCCGATCCGGAGCGAGCATTTCCTCAAAGAACCGGTCAACAGATGTGTGAACCGACTATGCGATGGGTCACCTGTGAGTGCGCAGGGGGAGTCTCGTGACTCACTTCACCCAAAGGTTAGACTATTCCAACAGCAATGTTTCGAGTCGCCAGAAGGGCGAGAGAAGGCTTTCAAGACGCTTTGCAGGGAATTCGGAGAGCCGCCCGTCCCGTCGATACCAAACGACCCACAGGAAGGGCGAGGGCTCGCTTTCCGAATGGTTTGCGGCAAGTGTGAAGAGACTCCGCTGAAAGTACCCACGATCCTTCTTTCAGGCCACCTCCGTCGCTCGCGACGCATAACGGACCTCTTTGAGGAGAAGCAACCGTTAAGCACCCCCGGATTGGTTGAATCATTGTGCGACTCCTTGGCCGATCTCGATCGTCTCATCCGTAACTCGATCATGACCGCTTGCGTTCACCAGCGCGTACTGGACCGTCTCCGTGCACCCAAGCAGGAATGAGCACATGTCTGACGGCGCAAATCCTGTAGCTCAGGGCATTCCGGGACGAGCTTCGATACTATCGGACATCGAGATACTCGCTAGGCTCGTAGATCCGGACGACACAGAATGCATATTCGTCAGCCCACTTATCCGCCCGGCTGCCCAGATTGGCCCCAGTTCACTGGATCTACGTCTTGGCTTTGACTTGGTCGGGACGCGCACGCTCCAGGAGACGCACATCGACCTCGCCGGCCCCGAAGCCCGGATGGTCTTAGCGGAACAGAAGCCCCGGTATTTTGAAAAACAACGCCTTGATCCAGACGGTAATTTCGTCCTTCACTCCGGAGCGTTCCTGCTTGCGTCAACGCTTGAATTCATACGGCTCCCACGCGACATCGCCGGTCGGCTTGAAGGGCGCAGCTCTCTAGGCCGCCTCGGCCTGCAAGTACATGCTACGGCTGGTTTCGTGGATCCAGGATTCGAGGGGACTCTCACCTTTGAACTCATCAATTCTGGGAAGCTACCGGTCAGAGTATTCCCTGGCATCCGCTTGGGGCAAATATGCTTTTTCTACGTTCCCGAGGTGCAAGTCCCCTATGGCAAAAAGACATTTCGCAAGTATGTGCACAGCCTCGGAGTTGAGTTAACCGGGATTGACAAGGATCCAGAGATCTTCGGAGTGGAGTGGTGCTACCACTTGAAAGAGAAGCTGAACTTTCCCTTTACCGCTGAGTGCATCAAGGAGAGGCCCATTTCGCTTTTGCGGAAGGGGGACGAGGTGGAAGTAATCGCGATGGCGCCTGAAGGAGAATGCCGCCACGAGATGTTTGTCCGCGTTCGGAGCGAGAAACTCCGGTTGGGGCCGACTGACAAGACTGACCAAGACACGAAAAGCGAGAAACTAGAGTTGGCGGTTCCGCTCTCCCAGTTGGAGCCAACTAGGGAGACCCACGAGGAGACGAAGCAAGCCGTCGCCGAATGGCATAACTGGGTTGCCCAGGGCTACGAGCTCTAGGGCGGGCGCGCTGTGGGTCTGGCATCCTTCCGCTGCTCGTCGCAATTGCTCAATCGGGGGAACTGCCGCGGCCGGTGGCGTGTGGCGCCGGAGATCCTCGTAGCTGTAATACGGGGCGCTGATGTCTTCCGCCACGATCAGACCTTCCGTAGCTTCCGGATCAGTTCGTCAAGCTGCTCGTCGGGAACCTTCTGCCCGCGAAGCGTACGGAACAGGATCGGCAGTTTCTTCAGCAATTCCTTGTCTTCGAGGATCTCTGGCGGGATTCTGCCTGTCTCGGCGGCCGCTAGGTCGAAAAACTTGTACCACTCGTCGGCGGCCTCGCGGATCGGCGCGGGGGTGCTTAGGTGAACTGATACACCCCCGGCATGGCCACCTTGGGCATGGGATAGGGGCCGAATTCGTATTTCTCCGGCCCCAGCCGGGTGGTCGATTGCATGGCCGCCTCCCACTCCACGGCCTTGCCGCTGTAGACGGCCTCCCGGCCGATGATCCCGGTCATGGTGCTTTCGGCCACCGCCCGGGCCTCGTTGATCGGGCGGCCGGCGCGGATGCTGGCGATCAGGTCCTCGTGTTCCTGCTGATAGGGACTTGGCTGCCCCCGCTCCCGGAACCGCCACCGGTTGCCCTGCTTCGGATAGATGCGGTCCCGGCAGTTGCTCACCCCGCCGGTTCCCACCACGGCCTCCTCGACCAGGTTGTCGCAGCCGTTGATCTGTCGGGCTTGGCTGAACATCCGCAGCCCGCCGGGATACTCGAACTCCACCGCAAAATGGTCGAAGATGTGGCCGTGGATCTCGCCGACGCGGACCTGGCGGCCGCCCAGCCCCGAAACGGCCCTGAGCGGGTGCGCCCCCAGCACCCAATTGATGACGTCGAGGTTGTGGACGTGCTGCTCCAGGATGTGATCGCCGGAGAGCCAGGTGAAGTAGTTCCAGTTGCGCAACTGCCATTCCATGTCGCTCCAGCCGGCCTCCCGTTTGACGACCCAGATCTGGCCGCCGTTCCAGTAGCACCGGGCGTAGACGATTTCGCCGATGGCCCCGCCCTGGAGGCGCTGGATCGTTTCCTGGTAGTCTCTGCGGTGGCGCCGCTGTGTGCCGGCGGCAATCCCCAGACCCTTCTTCTTGGCCAATTCGCCGGCCTCGATCACCATCTTCACGCCCGGGGTGTCCACCGCGACCGGCTTCTCGATGAACGCGTGTTTGCCCGCCTCGACGGCCGCCTTGAGCTGCATGGGCCGGAAATGCGGGGGTGTGGCCAGGATCACGTAGTTGAGCTGCGGCACGGCCAGCAGCTCTTTGTAGGCGTCGAAGCCGGTGAAGCACCTCGTCTTCGGGATATCGATGCCCAGCTTGGCAAGCTCGCCCCGGCAGGTCGCCAGCCGGTCCTCGAACAGGTCGGCCAGGGCAACCACCCGGATGTTCTTCTTCCCGATCCTGGCGCCTTGGGCCACGTCCTCGGTATGGTAGCCGCTCTGCGGATAGATCACGCTGGTGGCGGCCCCCAAGGCGTCCAGCACGGCGCCGGTCCCGCGGCCGCCGCACCCGATCAGCCCGATCTTGATCTCCATGTCCGTCGCCGCCCCGGCGGCATGGACAAAAGGAAGCTCGGCTGCCGCGGCGGCACCCGCCACGGCCAGCGACGACCGCTTGAGGAATTGCCGACGCGAGAGGTCAGTCTCGGTTTTGCTGTTCTGTTTGCTCATCGCTATCAATGCTCCGGAAGAAAAGGGAGGGTCGAACACCAGGTCGCCATTATAACACGCCGGCCGCCGCCGCTCAAATTCCGAGCCCCGGGCCCTGACCCCCGACAGCTCGCTGCCTCCCGAACACAGGATGGCCCAACTGGCTTGCCCTCCTGCGGAATCCGCCGTATAACCGCTCCCAAACGGCCGAGCGGCCCACGCCCGGCAGTCGGTTTCGCGCAGCCGCGCCGCGAAACGGGAGGCCCGCCGCGAGTTACTCAAGAGGCACCCCCTGGAGGCGAGGCATTTGGATCTCTACCGCCGACCGGGTATAATCAAGGTAGAATGGCATGTCGGCGATTTCAGCCGAGTGGCCGCAATTCTCGCCAGGGTGGGACCATGACAGCCACCGTCCTCTTCGAAGAGCAGATTGAGATACCGCTGGGCATCGGGTCTCTGGTCGATTTTCGCCGCTGGGCCGTCTCAGACCACTTCCCGGAAACGGGCCGTATCGACTTCATCGGCGGCCGAATCGAGGTGGATATGTCACCCGAAGACCTCTTCTGTCACGGCACGTTGAAGGTGGAACTCGTCCGTGTGCTTGGCCAGCGAGTCAAAGAAGGCTCCTCGGGGCACCTCTTTACCGACCGGACCAGGGTCTCCTCCTCCGATGCGGACCTCTCGGTCGAGCCCGACGTCGTCTTCGTCTCTCACGATACACTGAGCACCGGCCGCGTGCGTCTGGTGCCCAAGGCGTCTGGGGAGCCGGGCCGGTACGTCGAGTTCGAGGGCGGACCCGATCTGATCGTGGAGATCGTCAGCGACACCTCGGTCAAGAAGGACACCCAGCGCCTGCCGGCGGCCTACTTCCAGGCGGGCGTCGGCGAATTCTGGCTGATCGATGCCCGCCGCGACCCGCTCAGCTTCCAGATCCACCACCGCGGTCCCGCCGGGTTCGTTCCCACCGACCCCGACGCGAACGGTTTCCAGCCCTCGACGGTCTTCAAGGCCCATTTCCGCCTCGACGCCCGTCGAGACGACCACGGGCATTGGACGTTCGATCTCCGTGAGAACGAAAACCGCTGAATCCCGCCGGGAGTTCAAACTCGCTCCGTTGCAGCACCTCTGCGCCCTCGGCGTACTCCGCCGTGAGGAATTCCGGTCCCTCCCCCTGACTCCCGACCCTTGCGAGCTGACTCCTGACACCTTTCCCCCACACGGGGTGGCCCTCCCCGCTTGCCGTCCCGCGGCATCCGGCGTATAACCACCCTTACGCTGCCGGGTGACCAACACGTAGCGAGATGAACTTCGAGAAGTCCCGAACAGACCACCGTCGACCTCGGGGCAAGGTGTTTCAAGCAGCCATTGAAGACGCCTCTCGCAGCGTCTTCCCCGTCCTGACGGACGACAGAGCCGCGCCGGGAGTTCCATGCCGCACAATCAGAACACGATCGCCAAGCTGACTGATCCCGCACTGCCGGCGTCACGACGCCAGGGCGCCTTGCGGGAATTCGCGCACCATTTTGGGTGGCGTCCAAGCGACGCCCTTGAGGAATATCCAGGTATCGAGTCGTTCGCCAACGGCCACCTTGTAGTCGAACATGGCCTCGACAATACCGCGGTCATAAGCTTTCTTAAGACTACCCACCCATTCGTCTCCCTCAATCACGACGAACGCGTGAGACTTCTGTCAATCTCCTACAACAACCTTGTCGATTGGCATGTTTTTCCCGACCGCGACGGCATCACCACCGTCCTCAATCGAGTCGAGCCAATGGTCCCCAAGCGTTCGTCTGTCCACGAGACGCCGGACATCTGGCGAGCGCACTCCTTTGAGCACATCACAGCAGATCATCCCGCCCCAAACTTGAAGAACCTGGACCAATCGCTAATTGAGACCATTTCGATTTGGAAGCGGTCCTTAGCCGCAGACCTCGGTCCTGAAGTAGAAACGAAGCATATCTCCGCCCTGTTCAACGCGCTACTGTTCGTCCGAGCTTTTGAGGATCACCGTCGGTTCGAACGCCCTAATCGCGCACGACTACTTTACGATAAGTGTACACAAATGTCGGGCGGGACCCCAACGGTTCGGACCGCCATCGACGCTTGTCTCAAATCGCTCGGTGTATCGCCCTTTCCAAAGGATTTCCTTGATCTCACCCTGCTCGCGCCCTTCGATGCTCTCGATCACGACACAGTCAGCGAACTCTTTCGTGATTTCTACGACAATCGCTTCGCACCTTACCAATACGATTTCTCCCTCATGTCGAAGCACGCGCTCAGCCGTATCTACGAGAAATATGTTGCGATGCTTCACGAAGCACAAACCGAGCAACTGACGCTCTTTCCGGAGTTACCGCGAGAAGTGTCCGACATGTCCATGGGAGCGATATACACGCCGCAGTACATAGCAAGGTTCTTCGGCAGGTTCCTGCGCGACAATTGCACTCCTCGAGTATTCCGTTCTCTCCGGGTCGCCGACCCAGCATGTGGGTCAGGTATTTTTCTGCGGACTGTTCTAGAGATGCAATGTGACCCTTTTCAGTTCGAGGGTCTCACTAAGCAATCGATCGACGATGCCTTCTCTCGAGTATTTGCGATTGACTGGGATCAGAATGCCTGCCACGCAACCCAGCTCTCGCTCGCGTTGCTACATCTCGTGTTGACTGGGGCGTTCCCTGCTGACTTGCACGTGGTCAACGCAGAGGCTGTGCAATACTTTCAGTCACACCCGGAACTTCAGCAATCGTTCGATGCAGTGATAGCGAATCCGCCGTACATTAAGTGGGATCACATGAACCACGACTTGCGAAGCCGCGTTGGACGGTTCATGAAAGGCTTCGCAAGTGGCAAACCGGATATGTTCCTTGCCCATCTCAGATTGGGGCTCGAGATGGTCGGGCCACATGGGTTTCTACTCTATGTGTTGCCACACAGCTTCCTTCTAGCAAAGAACGCGTCGCCACTTCGTGAAGAGATTACCAAGAGATTTTGGATCCGGTGTATTGTAGACCTGTCGGAGATTCCCGTCTTCGGGAAAGTCGGTTCATACGTGATTCTGCTTGTTCTTCAGAGACGAGGGGACGATGCATCCTCCCCACCCCCGGCTGTGGTTGTGCGATGTCGCGAGTTCGTAGGCCATGCGCTCTACGATGCGATTGAAGGCAGGAGTGTCTCCAACGATTTCTATCAGGTTTACGAGGCGGATCAGAGGCGGTTTTCTGGCCAGCAATGGACGATCCTGTCCCCCGAGGATTCCCAGCTTCATGACAAGATCTTGGCGCAGGAGCCCTTGAAGGAGTTCCTGGATGTTCGAGAGGGGTTTGTGTCCGGTGCAGATGACGTGTTCATCATCGACAGACGCCGCATGCCCCGGGGCGAAAAGGACATCTATGTTCCCTTTCTTGGAGATCGGGAGATGGTGCGATTCCACGTGCCTCAGGAAACATCACAGGTAGTCTTCTATCCATACGTCGAGAATGAACTGGTTGGCGAGGAGATTCTCAAGAAGAGATTTCCCGGGACGTGGGATTACCTATGCCAACACAAAGCCCATTTGTCGCAACGAGCGTCCGTAATCAGGGGAGATTTCCCGTGGTGGCGGCCTGAACGTCCGCGCCCTCCAACCAGCCTCTTGCGCCCAAAGATCGTTAGTCCGCACTTGATCGTCATGCCCCGATTCTCTTTAGATCAAGTGGGGAGATATGCAGTATCACGTTGTCCCTTGATGTATCCCCGACAGGGAGGAAACGACGTTGAGCTGTTACGCTTTTTTGTAGCGATACTCAATTCGCCGATCTCGCTTTGGCAAATCGTGCAAATGTCACACAAGTACAGCCGAGGCTATGCGATGCTCGAGCCTAAAACGCTCAAGAACATGAGGGTTCCAGGCCCGGCAAACGTCTCCGTTCGACGAATGAAGCGTATTTAGACCCTTGTTTCGAAGCGACTTGAGGATCCGAACGCCGAGAACATGGAGGTCGAAATAGATCGAATCGTTGCGGATCTCTACGGATTGAGTGAAGCGGAGCGTGCCCTGGTTGGGATGGAGGATTGAAGTGGCAAACGTGACGATGTCCGTACAAGACCTGTTTGCCCGGCGCCCGGCGACAGTCGGGGCCATGTTGACACCGTTGAAAGGGGTCCAGGTTCCATGCCAACCCTACCAGACGATGTTTAGGGGCGGGAAAATCATTGCTGCGCACGATGGTGGCTCCCCCGCGACTACCGATTTTCGGAAATGGCGTTTTCGGACAGTGTGTCGTGATGTGGAATGCCAGTACTACGAGCTGTGGAAGTTCGCCCGGAACCAAAAAGCATCGCAGCTTGAAAAGGCTTACCTGCACCTATTCAAGATCGATCGCCGAACACGCACCGAAGAGGAAATCGTAGCTGTGCATGCGGAGCCTTATCATGGAGAGGAAGGCGAATCGGCTGAGTACCAGCGGGGCTTGCATCTCCACGTCAACAAAGCCGCATATCCCATTCCGAAGAGCCACTTCTCGCTGCTTATCAGCCACATCGACGATCACGTCGAACAGGTCTTGTCCTCGGTTGACAATTTCACGC
>CAZUAM010000129.1:0-13257 GCA_964618095.1 uncultured Planctomycetaceae bacterium
AGTTGCGGCTGTTGTAGCGTACCATCGCGCGCACCTTGACACCTTCAGCCACAAGACTCTCGACCAAGTGGCTGCCGATGAAACCGGCCGCTCCCGTCACCAAAACACGCTTCATGAGCGAATCCCGAGAAGTCCTCCGTATGCCTTCAAACTGACGCGGCTCACGATCGCAGTTGGCCCGCTCGCTGTCAGCAACCAGCGCGCTGAACAGCCAACGTGGATCGGTGATTCAGATAATTTCTTAAGGTCCAGGACCTGTGACTCGTTGCGGCGTGCCGGATTCTCGAGGGATTGCGCACGCGGCGCGAGAGTCCGGGACAAGTGATCGGGCACGGACCGGAAGCCGAGTCTGGTCAGCAGCCATGAATCGTTTCACTCGTCAGAGTCCCCCGCAGTTGGCAGCAGCGCCGGGTTTCAGTTCTCCGTTTGTCTTCGACAGGACTCGTCCGAGAACCTGTTCATACTCCTCTGCCTGACGGGCGAACGAGAATTCCGTGTCGATCCGTTGGCGGCCCAAGGCTCCCATAGTCCGGCGGCCGTTTGGATCGCCGATCAGTTTGCCGATTCGGTCGGCCAGCGCACCGGCGTCGCCCGGCGGGACCAAGTAGCCGTTGACGCCGTCTTCGACAACCTCGGGCGTCCCGCCCACGGCGGTGGCCACCACCGGTACCCTCGCAGCAAACGCTTCCAACACCACGTTGGGCAAGCCCTCCGTGAAGGACGGGAGCACAAAGAGATCGAAATGCGGGAAGAACCCGTCCAAGTCACTGCAGAAACCCGGAAGCTGGAATCTCCCCCCCAGTTCCTTGGCCGCGACACGTCGCGCGATCTCCTCGCGAAGCGGTCCATCGCCGAAAAGCACAAAGCCCGTGTCGGGATGCTCCCGGAGGACCTCCGCCGCGGCGTCGACCAGGAACCGGTAGCCTTTCTCGGGGCTCAGCCGGCCCGCCGCACCGACGATCACCTCGGGCTTGTCCGGAAAGAGGCTTTCCAATCGGCCGCGGTACTCGGGCTCCGGGCTGATAAACCGATCCGCCCTCACCGCATCCCGAATGACGCGGACTTTCCGCCTGGGGACACCGTATCGCCTCACCTTCCTCGCCTGGCCCTCCGAGACGCAGACCACCTTGTCCATAAAACGCAGCACGGCACGATCGAGAGCCTCGTAGAGCTTCACTGCGACGCTCTCGCCCGTCCAACCGTGTGAGACCGAGACGATCGGGATTCCCATTCGCCGGGCGACCCAGTATCCCAGCAGATTGGCCTTGTATCCATGGCAGCACAGGACGTCAGCGTTGAGATGTCGCAATAACTCGATCAGTTCGTGCAAGACCGCGAGTAGCCGCGGTGTATCGTACTTCAGAGCGACGACCTCGGATCCCCGCATCTCAGCTTGCCGCACGAAATCCCAGCAACGCTCCTCCTCACGGAACGTGACGTACACTGAGCGGTAACGCTCTGCCAACTCCCGCCCCAATTCGAGCATCTGCCTCTCGGGTCCACCATGACAAGGGGAAGCCGTCAGATGAAGTATCGTGGTCAAGATGTCGACTCGCCGGCAGAGGCGTTGGCTAGTGCAAGAATGAGGTGGGCAAATTGGCCTCTTTCGACCTCGGCAAGCGGGGCCTTCAACTTGTGGGTGTTCAACATTCCTCAGCAGGGTTGGCTATCGCAGGGTCCGCTCCCATTGGGGATCGCGAACCGCGAAAAGCGAGCGAAGGGAGATCACAGTGAGCCGTGCGACAACCAGCGGCGCGGCAAGCAGCAGGCACGCCCGGCGGAGGTTCAGGCCCAGCACCGCGACGCCGAAGGAGTAATAGACTACGTGAGCGAAAGCGGCTAGGCCTGCCAAAACGAGAAACGCCCAGCCCGGCCCGTTGGGATTCGTTAGCGCGAGCAGCCCAGCCAGTACGACCGTGAGCCCCGCGTGCAGGAGGGTCAACGGCCGGCTGAGCACCAGTAGGGTCCAGCCGAAGTCGGCAAGCAGCATGTTAGTCCTCGCCAATCCCACAACTATTAGCTTCAGTGCCGCGCTACGGCCCAAGCCGAGTGTTCCTCGAGCCCATCGTCTTCGCTGTACTTGGAGCTGATCGAGACGCTCCGCAGCCTCTTGCCGGACCCCAACGTTCGCGACAAAGCGAATCCTTACCCCGGCTTGCGCGAGAGTGAGTGTGTACTCGGCGTCCTCTGTCACGGACTGCGCGCTCCACGGATACTGCTCAAGTAGCTCTCGGTGGAAAACCATTCCGGTGCCCACAAGCATCACCGCCAGACCGAGTTGCGACTTCGGTGCATAGAACAACTCATATTCCACGATGTTGCCGACTCGCGCCACGTAGCTGATCGTGCTCGCGTCAGGATTCGACGTTACGTAATTCGCCTGTAGTGCCAGGCTACCTTCCTCGAGGCACTGGTCAAAGACGCGCAGTGCATGCCCATCGATAAGGCAGTCGGCATCGAGAACGACGATCGCGTCGCAAGCGGTGGAGAGCACCTGAGGGAACGCCCATTCCAATGCCTGGCCCTTGCCCGGGTTTTCCGGGTCGCGGCGTTCCAGGCATCTCGCGCCACGCTGGCGAGCCAACCCTGCGGTCCGGTCGGAGCAATTGTCGGCTACGACGAAGACCTGGAATCTGTCTCGCGGGTAGTCCAATTGGAAGCATGAGTCCAGGGTGTCCAAGATGTGCTTCTCTTCGTTATGTGCCGGGATGACGATGGCAAAGGAATGCCGGTACGCATCGCTTTCCGCACAGCGGGCCCGGGCACCTAGAAAGTGCGCGGCCATGAGACCCAGATAGTAGCCGGCGACCAGGTATGCGGGTAACAGAAACAGGGCCACCAACAAGGCTTCAAGCACCAGCAAGGCTTGCTCCTATGGTTGCCCAATCTCTGGTTCTGTGCGCCAAGCGATAGCAGAATCACGTGCCATTCGCCTCGGTGCGGCACCAAGAACACCTGTTGCCCCACAGGCTTGCATGGATGGAACGTACCCGACCACAAACACTAATCCATTGATGATGCTGCTAGCTCCCGTTCAACATGATCTCCATGCCGCGCCGAATCCCAACCCGCGGCTTCCATCCCAGGGAATCCGCGGCCGCCGAGCAGTCGAATCGTCGGCTGCCGATAGCTGAACGAAGCCGGTAGGGCGTAATAGGGGCGCTGCGGCCGAGCATCCGCATCCCAAGCTGCAAGCCGGCTCCCGCCGGATAAAGGATCGGGAGGGGGAGGTGGGCGACCCCTTTCTTCCGGCCCTTCGCCTCCAGGTAGTACGCGGCCAATTCGTCCTGGGTAACTTCCTCGGGATCAACGAGGTTGAAGGCGCTGCCGTCGAAACGGCCGTTTTCGGCCGCCGCGAGGATCGCATCGACAAGATCCTCTACCCAAATCAACGGCAGGACCGATTTTCCGTTGCCGAGCACGATCACACGGCCGTTGGCTTCGCGGCCCACGGCTCCCGACAGAAAAACCTTGTCCGGTCCCATCACCTCGCCGGGGCGGAGGATGACGGCCCGCAGGCCCTGGTCGCGGACCGCGTCGGCCACGATCCGCTCGGCGGCGAGCTTGGTTTGTGTATACAGACCGCGGCGCTCCGGGTAGGGCTCCAGCGGCCAGTCCTCGCTGATCTTGACGTCCGGCCGGGCGGCGGCGGCGTGGATCACGCTCAGCGAACTCATGTAGATCAGCTTGTCGACCCGGTGGCGGAGGCAGCTCTCGACGATGTTCTGCGTGCCCGCCACCGTGCCACACTCGAAATCCTCCGCGTCGCCTTCCACGGTGGCCCCCAGATGGAAGACCTCTTTGATTCCCTGGAAGGCCCGGTCGACAGCGGCCGGGTCGCCCAGGTCTCCCAGAAAGGTCTCGAGGCGATCGGATTCGAAGAACTCCGGTGCCGGGGACCGGCGGACGAGGATGCGTACCCGCTCTCGCTCCCGGAGCAAGCGTCGCAGGAGGTGCCGGCCGATGAATCCGGTGGCGCCCGTCAAGAGCACCTCGGCCGTGCCCTTGGTGGCGAACCGGGCCTCGTACTTGCGCTTGGCCTCGTCGGCCTGAGTGGCCACGCGCTCGGTCCAGAGGACGGCGCTGCGACCTTGGCGGACGTTGACCGGCGGCTCGCCGCCGGTGGCAATCGCCTGGTAAAACTCGCCGACCAGCTCCTGGAGGCCGTGGTATTGCCGCAGCTTCTTCCGCAGGACCCGTACGACGTTGCCCATCACCTGCGTGACCATCCGGCGGCCCTCGCCCACGGTGTTGGCGATCCGCTCGGCGTGGTTGGGGAGCCGGCCCGACTTCCGGGCCGTCACCGACATGCCAAAGATGTCGGCGCGGATGACGCCGCGGGTCCCGTGAACGATCAGCACGTTTTGCAAGGGGTGGACGTTCCAGGAGAGATAGACCTGCCCCAGTCCACGCTGGCATTCGGCCAGGACCCGCCACTCCTTAAAGCGTGGATTTCCGTCCGTCTCCGGCGAACCGAGCCGGGCCGTGAGGTCGCGAATCTCGCCCAGGAAGGCCTCCAGCAAGTAGAGGGAATGGACGCCGATATCGCGGAAGGGAAACCCGCCCTCGCGAAACTGCTCGGGAAGCGTCCCGCCCTCGAAATGGGGATAGAACTGACTCCGCAGGTGATCGACGCCCACCACGTCGCCGATCGCCCCGCTGCGGACCAGGTCCATCGCCTTCACGACGAACGGATCGCGGAGCAGCGAATGGTCGACGCAGACGAGCTTGCCCGCCGCCTGGGCCGCGGCCGCAATCCGGTCGCAATCCGCAACGGTGGTTGCCAGGGGTTTTTCCACCATCACGTGGCATCCGTGCGTGAGCGCCTCAATCGCGTTCTCGGCATGTGCAGCCGGTGGCGTCAAGACGTGAATCACATCCGGGCACTTATCCAAAAGGCTTTCCAAGGATGAAAACGCAGCCGGCAGCTTGTACTGTTCGGCCAGAGCACGTGCGCGTGCTTCGTCGACGTCCGCCACGCCGATGATCTCCACGTTGGAAAGCCGCTGCAAGGCCCTAACGTGAAACTCGCTGATGTGGCCGGCCCCAATGAGCCCTGCCTTGATCATCCGGTTCGGATCACCTGCCATGTTTGGGTTCTCTGCCTTCCGCCATGAGTGCCGATCGAGTTCCGCCGATTTTGATCAGTAAGCCTATGCCTGGGGCGAATGGGACCATTCTGAATAGTGCGCATCAATCGTCAGCTAACGCGCGGCGCGCACTTGCCGACTGCTCGCTTTTGCATACGCGGGCTTTCCTGCACGGCCGGCGTGCCCCAGCCAGCGTCTCGATAAGCAAGCCGACTCCGGCCCCCACGTGAACCACTGGAAACACCAACGGCAACCAGGCCAGCAAGTGGAGATTCGCCGACCGCAGCGCGACCTGCAAAGAGCAGGACAGAACGATCGCAATGTAGAGCAATAAGGTCCCGACGTAGCCGGCGGCCAGCCAGGGGGAGATGAAACTCAACGGCAGCCCGAGGGCCAGGCCAAGGACGAACGCCGCCGGAATGAAAGTGCTGATCGAGGCGCTGCCCGGGTGCTTGCGCAGCAAGCGGATTCGCCCACGCCCGTATCGGATCAACTGACGAAACAAGCTGAGAAGACTGCCACGGGGAACGTAACGTACTGCCACCTCAGGTGTGAAGTAGCAGCGCAGCCCGGCAAGGTCTGTCCGGTGATTGAATTCATAGTCCTCGCAGGCGTCAAAGCTCTCGTCAAAGTAGCCAACCGTCTCGAACACCGAGCGGCGATAGGCTGCGGCGACGCTCTTCGCCGGCACAAACTGCGATTTCGACGCGTAAACGTACGACTCCGGATGGTGCCCCAACCGTGACGAACGGGCTGCGGCGATCGCTCGCTGGAGAATGTTTGCCTGCGAGACGTCGAGCGGCTGCGGGCGGCCGAGGCAGTCGGCTCGGCTGGTGACAAACGCCGTGGCCAGCTTGGTCAAGAACTGGTCGTCTCCAATCTCGCAGTGGCCGTCGACAATCACCACCACGTCGCCGCGGGCGGCCCGGATGCCGATGTTTCGCGCTGCGCTCGACCACCGCCTTGGATTCCGGAGCAAGCGGACGTTACTATGTTGCTCGGCAAACTTGCCCACCAGCGTGGGCGTATCGTCCGTGGATTCACCGTCGACGACGATCACTTCGAAACACCGGGGGTCATAATCCTGCTCGACCAGCTCGGTCAACACGCGTTGGATGAATTGTGCCTCGTTGCGCACCGGGAGGATTACGCTTACAAACAGGAGCCGGGTTTCGTCCGCCGAACTGTATTCGTCTTCGGCACCGAGGGGAGCGGGATCGAAAGGCACGGCGGGGCCAGGTTTCGCCGGCGGCGCAGACTCCGTCCCCGTGGGGCGCAGCCGCTGCACTGCCCGCCGGCTCGGAGGAACCATCTTGGGAAAGTGATCTGCCATACTCAAGCGACGATGTCCGGCACGCTGGCCCGTTCCGGCCGAGATTGTGCCACGCCGCGAAACCCTGTCCAATTAGACAACTCTAGCTCGAAACAGGGGACCGCCCCATGCTTGCCCCGGCCGTTGACTTTCTGAAACACCGTGTTTCAATTCCCCACGCGCCGGCAAAAACTCACCATCTGCGTCGCTGTTCCGGCCGCACTCTACCGCCCCTCGGCCTTTTGCCGGTTTCACGAACGGCACGAAGCCGCTTCTTGCGCGGACTTCGTCGGCCGGTCTGATTGCCACTGAAGCGCTGGGCAACTGCTGCGAATCGCCACGATCTGCGGCACGAAGTCGCGCAGGCAAACCGAGGGAAAGCCGACTCTTAGAGCAAATGGGGCCGTGGACGGGATCACAAGGCTCTCTGGAGGGGCGACCGTGCGACGGGCCTGAGAATGCCGCTCTACCTGGCCAAAGGATGAGATCGCGGGTCATTCCAACCGGCGTTATTCAAGAAGAACAGGTGGGATATTGGAGCCTTTTCCGACCGCCGTGCCCATCTCGGCACGCCGACGGCGCGGGCCACACAGACGCCGGCCCTGCCGTCAATCCTTTGCCGGATCCCTGATGGCCGTCAAAGACCTCGCAGCTTCCTTCAGATTCCCCCCGTGCGTTCGGTTGGCACGCCTCCGCACGATTCGATTGGCCCTGTTCAGAGCAAGGGCCCGCGGATTTCGGCCAGCCGTTAAGGGCGATCCAAGTATGCCTGTAGCTTCAGGCGTAGCCGATGCCGCCGTTGCCAAACGCTGGTTGCCGGTATCTCCACAACGTCCGCGTCAGCCTCAGTCCCCGGTGCATCCAAGAGGAACCTCTCCATGAACTCCAGCTCTGGGGGGGTAAGCGTGGACGTGAATTCGTCCATCATGTTGGCCAGTTGCCAGTCGGGAACACGCCCCTCCGCCAGGATCTTGCGTCCCCCGATCAACTCGTATGATCGCCGGCGACGTTCCGCACGCATGTATCGCATAATCTCGATCCGCGCCATCCCCATCAGGAAGGCATTCAAGCTGGAATCCCGGTCGGCATCGTAGCTCGCCAGCAGCCGCCCGCCGTCTCGCAACAACGTGTACCAAACCCGGGCGGCCATCTCGTCGACCAGATGGACGTCTCCGGCGTCCTGACCCAAGAGGAGCTTGATGGCCCGCAACAAGGGCGGATGACACTGCTGGTAGAGGTGCTCCCAGGCCCGTTCGTCGCCGGCCAGGCATCGCTCTGCCAAACGCTGGTCAACGCGCGCTTCATCCCTGCTGGCCCCGTCGCCGGCGGCTTGCTTGCGGGATGTTCCCTTTGCCGAGGCGGCCTTGGGGCCAGGGGGCGGTTCGATGGATGGATTCTGGCTAGCCATGTTACTCAAGCCGGCCCAAATTTCGGCCCAGCGTCCACGACACACGCGAAATGAAAACCGTCCAGAGTATTCCTACCTGCCTTGACAAGCTACACGAACTGTGCTGAGCTGTTCGCAGGGCCGTCCTCGCAACAACACGTGCCTTCTCGCGCTATCTGTGCTGCCTCGACGACGCCACACTCCCGGCGGCGGCGGTCCGGGCAGTCGGCGCAAATCTCAAGGGACCGGCGGTGGGTTTCACCGTCCTTCGCCCGGAAGCCATTGGAGAGGACGGTGGCCGCGCACAGTGGACCAAACCGGAACGTCTTCATCAGGGTATCCATACGGCTCTCTGTGGCCGCTAAATTCAGGCGATGTTTGATCCTGGAAAACCACGAACCGACTCGCAGCCGCGGCTGTTGGGGATCAAGTTCCCACGGATGGACGTAGAAGACAAATGGCCGCTTGTGCTTCCGGTTCACGATTGACAAAAGCCGTATTGTCAACGCCAGCGGATAGAGGCGGAAGTAACCGCCGCCCGATACGGGGACGTTCAGGCAAGCCAAACGCACTACCGACGGTGGGAACTCCCACAAATCACCAGCCGAAGTCGAGATCTTGTGCACCGCTGGTTCGGCACCAGGAACGCCGTACCGATAGTGATACGCGGGAAAAATGCTGGAATCAATGCGAAATCCTTCCTCCACAAGGATGTCCAAAGCCCAGCGTGATTTCTCGGTGATCGAGAAGCTTGGCGCACGATAAGCCGTTACCGGCTCGCCAGTCAACTGCTCCACCGCGTCTTTCGATCGCCGCAGATCCTGCCGGAATTCCTCCGGCGATTGTCTGTAAATCAAGTGATGCCAATAGCCGTGGGAACCGATCTTGTGCCCACACCCGTGGATCTCCCGAACCAGCTCTGGGCACCGGTCTGCCACCCAGCCGAGCACAAAGAACGTCGCCTTAATGTTGTGTCGTTCCAGCAGTGCCAAGATTCTGGAGGTATTCGCCTCCACCCGGCTGTGATATTGGTCCCAGTCGTCTCGGCTGACCTGGGCTTCAAAGGCCGAGACCTGGAAGTAATCCTCGACGTCGACGGTAAACGCGTTAAGAACGTCCATTAATCGAGTGCAAGCTGATCCGCCGTGGCGCGATCCCTTCTGAGTGCAGCGATCTCAAGCAGACAGCACCTTCCGCGCACCGCCTTGCCTTCAACTTCACGAGGGCTTGGTATACGTCCCGGCTTCAGGTTCGCTGAGCCTTTGTGTGTCACCGTTCCCCGCTCCATCTCCATTGCCGTCCGGCCCTTCTTCGGCGGCCTGGACAGTGATTCTCCCTGGAGTAATGAAAGAGTCATCCGACACACTGGCCCCGTTCGACATGGGCAGGGGCGGGCCAAGATCCGCCACCTCACGCTGAAGCCCCAAGCCGCGAGCTGCGTACCCTCCCGGAACCCCCAGCAGACGCACGAAGGTATATAAGAACACACGGATGTCCAGCAGTGGCCCGGCATGTTTGATGTATTCGAGGTCGCATGCCAGCTTGTGGCGAACGCTCTCCAGATCGGTGTCCGGTGGGAGATTGACCTGTGCAAGCCCTGTAACGCCGGGCGGGACTGCAAGCCGGTTCGTGTAACCCGGTATTTCCTTGGTCAACACGCGCACGAACTCGGGTCGTTCGGGACGCGGCCCAATCAGGCACATCTCGCCCTTCAGCACGTTGAACAATTGCGGAAACTCGTCGAGATGCACTCTGCGTAACACCCTGCCGAGGGGCGTGACCCGCCTGTCATTCCGATGGGCCCACACCGCGCCGGTCGCTTGCTCCACGTCATGCCACATGGTCCGAAGCTTGTACATCGTGAAGGGCCGCCCGTCCTTGCCAATTCGGGTCTGACGATGGATACCGGGGCCTCGAGAAGTCAGGCGGACCAGCAGCACCATCAAACTAATGATGGGAAGGCCGGGAATCAGCAACATCGTCGCCAGCACGCGGCCGATGATGCTCTTCCATCGAAAGTACGGCCCGGGGATCACGTCACTTGCCGGTTGGATCTTCCAATCGGCCGGTGCGTTCCCTCGGTGCCTTTTTCGGCGCGCCTTCTTCCTGGTAAGAAGGCGAGTCTTCTTCCTGGTAAGGACCGGCATGGTAATACTCCTTGATGATGAATCCAAGAATCGGCTTCCTTGCGGTCACTCGTCAGACGGTGCAACCAAATATCGCTTCGCTACCGACACGAAATCCTGCAAGAACATGCTACAGGGATCATTGACTTCTGAATCCACGTATGACGGCAGACGACTGGCAAGCTGGATTTTGTAAAGGTACGGGCGCCCGGCATAAGCATAGCGAGGCCCCTTCGTGGCCGACCATGGGCCGCCAGTGCTCCAGGCGTAGTAGACTCGGAGCACACCCGCGTCTAAATCGTTCGATCGGAGAGTCATGGCCCAAAACTCGTCTTCCGGGCCATCGGGATCGATCCTGACTTGCTGGCGGGGGTCGCGAATCGGATAGCCCTGGCTGTCGTAGCAGACCTCGGGCGTGTGTACGGCGGTCGGACCGGGCGGACCGACGATGATGAACATGTTGACGTGTTCGCGTGTTTGTTCATTCTCGTACGTGCGAAGAATGTACCCCGCACACTGGAGCATGTTGGCCGTAAAGTCGTCCATCTCGTCGGAGGCCTTAAGCTGCCAACTCCCGACCCGGTCGGGAATGTCCTCCAGCTTCTTTGCGACGGCCAGCACATCCGGTGACGGCCCCCATCGGTTGCTCATCCGTCCCTGGATCAGGCCGGACGCTAGTGTCAATCCTGCCACGAGGACAATGGTCAGGGCCGGTAAGAATCGCCTCATGTCGGTCTTGTTCCCGAGTTGTGTGAGGTCTGTGACGGGGCTATTGCCCGAGTTTCTGCTTCAACTCTGACAGGAATTTCTCATCTGTCGGCATTAGAATCTCGCCTGTCAGGTCACCGGCGAGCGCATTCTTGAATGCATCACGAGCCTTCTGGTCCTCGCCAAGCTGCAGGTACGCGACGGCAAGGTGCAAGTGGTATCGCGGATCGGGCTTCAGGGCCGATACCGCCCCTTCCAGCCACTGGATGGCCTGGTCGGCCTGGCCGTCGTAGACAAGGATCGTTCCCTTGGTATCCAGCAACGGCGCCTGCGGCCCGGCAATCTGGATCGCTTGCTCGACGTATTGCAGGGCTTCCTTTCTCGTATCCGATTGTTCCGACAACAGGGTCGCCAGGTTATTCAAGGCCAAGGCGTCCTTGGGCCTCAGCTTCAAGACCTGGCGGTAGAGTCGCACGGCATCGGGGGTCTGCTGCTGGATGATTCGGATGTTGGCAATCGAACTGAGCACTGCGGCATTGTCCTTGTGATCCTTTTCGGCCTTGTCCAAGTGTGGCCGGGCCCGCTTAAAGTCTTGGTCAGTGGGTTTGCCTATCATCAGCAGCGAGGCCAATACCACTGCCGGCCGAGGAGAACTGTCGGACTTCGCGGCTTCCACGCAAAGCTCGATCGCCTCGGAGTGCCGCTCTTGCTGGGCAAGCGACATTGCCAGGGGTTCGTATCTTTCCGGTAGGAGCTTGGCAAGGCGCCGATACCAACGTTCCGCGGCTTGATACTGCTCGACGGCTGCGTATACATTGCCGACGGCCAAATAGACTTGCGCTTCCCTTTCTGGTTTTCCCTCCTCGACCTTCTTGAGGGCTTTCAAGAGCTTATCCGCCAGTTGCTCTACCAGGGGTTCGATCTCGGACGTTCGGCCCTTGCCGTGCAGCCAACGGGTCCTCAGGCTCACTGTGGCCAGAGCGTCAGGCGCCATCTCTTCGAGTTTCTTGAGCCAACCGGTGGCCTCATCCAGTAGATCGTGCCGAAGCAGCAGATCGATATACAACGCCAAGTGCGACGCACTCGGATCGGCCCGACCCACCAACGCAATGTACTGCTGTCGGGCCGCAAGCAGCCTACCCTCCGCTTCGTACAACCGGGCCAACAACAGGCGATCACCGGAAGTGGTCTTCGCGGGATTTGTGATCAACTGTTCGAGGAGCCGCCGTGCCTTTTTAAGATTCTCTTTGCCCCCACGGCGCTCCAATAGCACGGCCTGCAAGCGTTGATCGAGGTTCGATACATCGGCGACGGTACCTGACCGCTCCAGCAATTGCTGGGCTTCCTGCCACTCTTTCTCTCCACCGCGCGCGGCCAGGATTGCGGCCAGCGTCCTTCGGGCGGCGCCGGATTTCGGCTCCAATTGCAGGAGGCGGCGTAGTGCTTTCTCGGCCGCGACGACATCGGTCCGCAGCAGGAATGCTGCCAGGCGTCTCAACACGCCAACGCTGTCCGGCGCAAGTCGTTGTGCCTCTCGATACTTGGCCTCGGCCTCTTTCAAGTCTTCCTTCTTCTCGTCTCCCTCCTTCCGCTGGGCGAGCGCCTCGTACCCCTGGGCGAGGACGAAGGCCCGTTGGGCCTCCGATAAATCGACCTTCTGTGCAAGCTCCTGAAGCGTCTCTTTGGCGCGGTCGGGTTGTTCGTTGCGGAGGTAGAAACTGAACAGGCCGCCGTACGGACGGACGTCGGCGGGGGCCAGCTTCACGGCTTCCCGAAAGACCGACTCCGCTTCCTCTGCCTGCTTGTTGGCCTGGAGCATTTGGCCCAACCACACCCGCGCCATGGGGTCCTTGGGCCGCCGGTCGACCCCTCGACGAGCAGCTTCCACGGCCCGATCCAATTGGCCCAGCCTGGCAGCGGAGGAAATCTCCATCAATGACAGATTCGGGGAGGTCGGCACGTGAGTTTGCACTCGTGAGAGATGCTGCTCCGCCTTGGCAAACTGTTGCGTTCCGTACAGCAACGTGATCAACCGCTCATGAACGGTCATCCGCTGCTCGCCCAAACGGATTGCCTCTTCATAGGCCTCGATTGCCCGGTCATAATTGCCTCGCCGCTGCAAGATCATCCCGCCCAGCGCGTGAGCGGCGGGCCATGCGGGACGCTGGCCTTGAATCTGGGCGTGCAGCTCGGCGGCCTCGAGGAAACGGGGATCGTTGGTGTCCTTTGCCTGCGCGAACAACCGTCGTGCCCGATAGTACGGCCACCACGAGCCGTTCGGCCCTTCAACCTTCCGAAGCTTCTCTTCCCAACGTTGTAACTCATCAAACTTGCCTGCTTGAAAGGTAAGCTCGGCGAGCTGACGAATCAACCTGATGTTTGCCGGATTCTTGTCGTAAAGGTTCGAGAGCTGTTGGCGTGCCTGGTCGGATTTACCTTCGTCAAGACTGAGTTGAGCCAGGGCGTAGTGCAAAGCCGGCCGCATCTGTGACGGCAGTGTCGTGAGCCCTGCCTGCAACACCTTTCGGGCTTCCTGGTACTGTTTCCGGCGAGAATAGAGCCCGGATCGGAGCACGCAGGCATTTGCCGATGTACCGGCCAGTTTGTCGAACTTCTCCAAGGCGCGATCGGCAT
>CAZUAM010000130.1:0-2911 GCA_964618095.1 uncultured Planctomycetaceae bacterium
GTCTAACCGGCGGACGACGCTTTGGGCAACCTGCTTTAGGTAGTAGCGCGAGACGCAGCCGCGGAGCGTGAGAACGCCTTCGTGGAACTCGCACAAGACGTGGTGGAGTTCCAAGTAGGATGACTTCATCAGCCGTGCTTGGGCCGCCACCGTTACGACGTCCTCCAGCGAAGAAATCAGCGTTGTGCGCGAAGCCAGCGCCAAGGCCGGTTCTGTAGTTGCCTCCATCGGCCTTCTCCTTGGTCGTGAGCAAACGGACATTGGTTCGCCGGGGCTCCAGTATCGCTTGGATGCCGGTTGGGCGCAAATCCGGAGAATCGGAATAAGTGCCTGGGGGAATTCATTGCGGAAGCCTAGGGGATTCCCCTAGGCGGGAATCCCTCACGCCCGGCAAGCAACGACTGAACACCAAAGTTGTGCCGGAATCGGTCGGCTGAGGGCGAGATTCTCCCGAGAAGGCCCGTTCAGGGGGCCTGACTCCCTTTGCTCCCGGTTGAAGCATCCTGGCTGCGGATGACGCAAAACCAGGTTCTCCTTCCCCTTGACGCAATTCGTCAAGGTCGAGTATTGTGGGGGCTGTAGGGCGTTCTGCCGCCTGTCTGCGGCGCCCTTCCGCGTTCGTGTATCACAACCAGCCGGAGAGGAGGGTCTCTCAGCCGGATGCCAATCATCAAGTCCTCTCAACGCTCCCTGCCCCACGCGCACACGTGAACGCCAAGCTCAGCCATGACGCCGACTAACCAGTCCGATTCGACCGATTCCTCGGGTCACCACAAGCCGCCCGAGGAAACGCTGCAAGAGATGCTTCGCGAGTCTCGGGAGCGCCAGGCGGAGATTGCGGCGTTGCTGAAAGGCTCCCAGGCAATCCTGGAATATCGGGAGTTTCCGGACGCGGCACGCGCGATATTCGATTCCTGCAAGATGCTCGTGGGCGCTACCAGCGGATATGTTGCCCTGTTGAGGAAGGACGGAACGGAAAACGAAGTCTTGTTTCTGGATTCGGGCGGACTTCCGTGCACGGTTGATCCGTCGCTTCCTATGCCCATTCGCGGACTGCGCGGGAAGGTTTATCAAAGTGGCAAAGCAGTCTTCGACAACGCGTTTTCTCAGAGTGACTGGACCGGATTCCTCCCGGAAGGGCACGTGAAGCTTGAGAACGTGCTCTTCGCGCCGCTGAGAGTTGACGGGGAAGTCGTGGGCTTGCTGGGTATTGCCAACAAACCGGGCGGCTTCACCGACCGTGATGCCCGGATGGCCTCGGCGTTCGGCGAACTTGCCGCCGTTTCCTTGCAGAACAGCCGGGCTTTGGAGGCCTTGGAGAGTAGTGAGCAGCGCTTCCGCTCCCTGACACAGTCCGCCGGCGACGGCATCATTTCGGCCGACACCTCCGGAAACGTGGTCTACTGGAACCGGGCGGCGGAAAAGATGTTCGGCTACTCCGCCCGCGAGATCGCCGGCAAGCCGCTTACCGTGATCATGCCCGAGCGATTCCATCAAGCCCATCGAAACGGAATGCGTCGGGTGATCTCCACCGGGAAATCAACGGTCATCGGAAGAGCAGTTGAAGTGCTGGGGCTTCGAAGCGACGGCACCCAATTTCCCGTCGAGCTTTCGATCGCAACCTGGAAGACCAAGGAAGGGACGTTCTTTACGGGTATTCTCCGTGACGTCAGCACGCGCAAGCAGGCCGAAGAAGAGATCGCCAGGCTGGCCAAGTTCCCGGATGAGAACCCCAACCCGGTCCTTCGCGTTTCCGGGGAGGGCACCGTCCTCTATGCAAACAGGTCCAGCTACCCGCTGCTAGACGTCTGGCGGTGCAGGCAGGGCGGGCGCCTTCCCGATGACTGGCGTCGCGTCCTTCACGACGGGCTCGGCGCCCGAGGAAGCTCCCGGACCGAGCTCAAATGCGGCGAGCGGGTATTCTCGCTCACGTTCGCGGCCGTGGCAAGTTCCAACTACGTGAATGTTTATGGGCTTGACATCACCGAGCGCAAGCAGGCCGAGGAGGCCGTGCGCCGAGCGCACGAGGAGCTGGAAATCAGGGTTGTGGAGCGGACCGCGGAACTGGCCAAGGCCAACCAGGCATTGCAGGCTGAAATCACCCAGCGGAAGAGACTTGAGAAAGAAGTCCTGGAGATCGGCACCCAGGAACAGCGGCGGATCGGGCAGGAGTTGCACGACCGCCTCGGACAGGAACTGACCGGCCTGAGCTATCTGGCCAAGAGCTTGCTGCAAAAACTGCAAGCCAAAGGATTGAAGGAAGCCAAAACTGCCGCCGACCTGGCCCAGGGGATCCCGCACGCCCTGGGCCAGGTCCAGACCATCGTCAAGGGCCTCGTCCCCCTGGAAATCGGCCTCGAAGACCTCGAAGACCTCGTGGTCCCGTTCCAGGCCCTCATAGCCAACCTGGAAGAACGAACCGGGATCTCATGCCGGCTCGAAGGCGACCGGCCCGTGCAAATCAAAAACAGCAATACGGCGGTCCAGCTATATCACATCGCCCAAGAGGCAGTCACCAACGCCGTCAAGCACGCCGAAGCACGACAGATCGTGGTGGGGCTGAAGGCCGGCCCCAGCCGGATTGAGCTGGAGGTCCGCGACGACGGCGTAGGGATTCCGCCCGATGCCGAGAAGGCTTCGGGCTCGGGCTTGCAGATCATGCGATACCGTGCCCGCGTGATCGGCGGGACTCTGGACGTCCAGCAGCCGACCGGCGGCGGCACGCTTGTCACCTGCACCCTTCCCCGGGGGGTAACCCAATGACAATCAATAGCGAACCAAGTAAGTACAGAATCCTGATCGTGGATGACCACCCGATCGTGCGCCGAGGTCTGCGAGAATTGGTCGCCGACGAACCCGACTTGGAGGTCTGTGGCGAAGCAGAAGACGTATCGCAGGCAATCGAGCAGTT
>CAZUAM010000130.1:2921-13124 GCA_964618095.1 uncultured Planctomycetaceae bacterium
GACCCGACGTGGTGGTTGTCGACCTGACGCTCAAGAGTGGTCACGGGCTGGAACTCATCCAGGAGATCAAAGCCCGGAACGACCGAATCAAGATGCTGGTTTCCTCGATGCACGACGAGTCGCTGTTCGCCGAGCGGGCCTTGCGCGCCGGGGCCGCCGGCTACGTCAGTAAGCAGGAATCTCCCGACAAGATCATCGACGCGGTGCGCCAGGTGCTACGCGGTGAAATCTATCTCAGCACCCGCATGGCCAGCCGCCTCCTGCACCGCGTTACCACCGGCGAACCGCTGGAGGAGCATCCCATCCAGAGTCTTTCCGACCGTGAGCTGGCAGTCTTCGAAATGGTCGGCCAGGGGCTGACCACCAAGCAGATCGCGCGGAAGCTCGACCTCAGCCACAAGACCATCGAAACGCACCGCGAGAAGATCAAAACCAAGCTGAACCTCAGAAACAGCACCGAGTTGAGCCGCCACGCCACCCAGTGGGTCCTGGAAAACGGGTAATCGCCGGATTCGCTGAATTTGCGTGCCGTTTTCTCCGCGGCTCCATGGCAGATTTGTCGCTGCACCACCAAAACGTGAGCTACTGTAGGGTGTGTGCTTGCACGCACGTGGAGTGTGGGTTCAACGTCCCATGAGCCAACACCGGCGCCGTGCCTCTTGACGATGAAACCGGGCTGATCCGCACGCCCCCCCCACGAAGAGGACCCGTCCGTCTCACCCGTCCGCGGAGCGGTAGCCGGCTCATCTGGACGGCCCGGGCGGAGATTCTCGGGGATTTGATGTAAAATCTCCTCTGCTCGTGCAACTAAGAAGGTGAAGGACGACGGGCCTGGGAACAAACCGATGGTCAACTGGGAGGCACTGCTCGACGAGTACGGTCCGATGGTGTTTGGCATCTCGTGGCGAATCCTGGGACACGCGGCGGACGTCGAGGACAACGTGCAGGAAGTGTTCCTGGAGGCCTATCGGATTTGCCAGAAAGAAGAGGTTCGTCACTGGCCAGCGCTGTTGAGGCGTCTGGCGACGCTCGGCGCGCTGGGAAAGTTGCGCAGACGCAGGGACGATATCCCCCTGGGAGAGATTTCGCCCGCAGATCCCGACGCCTCGCCCGAGCAGATCGCCGTTTGGCGTGAAACCCAGGCACAACTCCGCAGCGCGATCGCCGGCCTTCCCGAGAGAGAAGGTGCCGTGTTTTCGCTGCGATACTTCGAGGGTCTCTCGCTGGGGGAGATTGCCGAGTCGCTGCGGATCAAGTACCCGGCGGCGGCGACGGCCCTGAGCCGGGCCCGCTCGAAGCTGGAGAGTGTTTTCAGCAAGACCCCGGCGGAGAACTGATGATGGTCGCCGAGAGACCCGAAAACGCCGATCAGCACCCGACGGACGAGCTCGATCCCGAGCTTCGTCGGGCCGTGGAGGAGGTTCTCGGCCAGCCGCCGCCTGAAGATCTGATGCGGCGGACACTCGGCGGTCTGCGACAGCGAAGACCCAAGGTCGCCCGTGCGATCGCGCCCCGCCTGGCACTGCTGGGTGCCTTGGTCACTGCCGCAAGTATCGCCGTGTTTGTGTGGCTTGGGCGGGATCGCAATGGCGGCAACGGCAACGACGAAGAACGGCCGGCGCCGCCGCAAGAGGCTGCGGTCGGCGCGCCACCGGCGGATCAGTTGCCGACGCTTTGGGCATACCATCGGGCAAGCCTCGAATCGCCCGAGGCACTGGAGAAGCTGCTGGACGAGCATGCGGCCCACGTCCTCGCCTCCGACTCGGAGCCCTTGCGGATCGGAGGATTTCTCGGCTTTGCCCGGGAGAGCCTCTGACTTTGGCCAGGAGAGCCTCTGACTTTGCCCTTTCACCGTAACCTTTGTACTGCCTGTCCAAAAACCTCCTTCCCTCGTCCCGCTTGCGGGGAGAGGGGCCGGGGGTGAGGGGTCTTGGGATAGGCTCTTAGGGAGATGGAACCATGTTTCGCTTTTCGGTAGTCCTCGTAGCCCTGGGGGTGTTCTTGATTGGGCCGGCCGAGGTTCCGGCTGAGGCGTTAACGGACGAAGCCGTCTTGGCCAAGAACGCGGCCTTGACGTATTGGAGGGCGTTTGCCCTGCTGCCGAAGCTGGACGATGACCAGCAGGCGGCCGTTCGCAGGTCGTTGGATCGCCTGGGACCGGTGGACGAGAAGCTCCTTCCCGTCATCAAGTCCACTGAACCTTCGCTGAAGGAGCTGCACCGCGCGGCCAAGATGCCCTCGTGTGTTTGGGGAACGGCTTTCGACGAAGGCGTGCATGCGATGATGCCTCATTTCTCGAAAGCCCGCGTACTGTCGCGGCTGGCGTGCCTGCGGGCACAACTGCGTTTCGAGCAGGGCCAGGCGGCCGGCGCGATCGAGGACGTGACTGCCGTGATGAGTTTGGGGCGCCACGCTGCCACCGACAGAGTGTTGATTTCGGTCTTGGTAGACTATGCCATCGAGCGTCAGGCCATCCGGCTGGTTGCGGCTTACCTGCCGACACTTGAGCCGGGCGCTCTAAACGGGCTCTCGCGGAACCTCGACGCCCTGCCGGCCGGCGTGACTGTGCACGACGCGATGCTCGCGGAAAAGAAGTTCTTTCTGGAATGGGCGATCCGTGAGTCGGCCAAGGAAGACGCCAAGGAAAAGCTGTTGCAGTTCTTGGAGAACTCCGATGATCCGGTAGCCAAGGCGATCAAGGGCCTTTCGCCTGCTCAACTCCGGAAGTCGCTGATCGACTTGCGGGCGTTCTACGACAAGCTGGCAAAGATCGCCTTGCTGCCTCCCGAAAAGGTAAAGAAGGCGGAAGCCGACCTGAAGGCAGACCCCGGCCTGGAAGGTCTCGCCGCAAGGCTCGCCAAAACGCTCCCCCCGGCAGCGGCTGCCTCCCGACAGAACGAAGCCGCCTACCAGGTCCGGCTGGCCATGCTCAAGGCGGCCATCGCCGTGGCCCAGCACGGCCGGCAGGCGCTCAAACGAAAAGAACATCGAGATCCGTTCGGCGACGGACCCTTCAAATACTCCGCGTTCGACGGCGGCTTCGAGCTGACGTCGAAGGTTGCGGACCGCAACGGGAAGCCGGCGTCGCTTACCGTCGGACGCCGGGCGGCAGAATAAGAACCTGTCCCAGAACTGCGGAAACCACGCCGGGTGGCCGGGGTCGAGCGACGCGAGCCCCCGGAATGCTGCGGCTGGGGGCGACCTCTGGTCGAGCGCCAGCCACCCCGAGTGTCGGTTCTGGGATAAGCGTGTTGTGCGCGGGTCTCCTGACCCCGCACACGCTCCTGACCGCAGGTCTCCCGATAGCGGCCGGCCGGGAGACCGTTCGGTCCGCCCTTTCGCCGGGGTCGGGAGACCAGCGCCAAACGAGGCGGTTCACTTCGGGCTGCGTTTCTGCTAAAATGCCGACATCCACCGGCCGACTGGAATCGACCCAACTCCAAATCGGAGGCCCGCCCGATGAAAGCCGCAACCTTCCTTCCGGTCGTGTGTCTTGGGCTGTCTGCCCTATTGCTGCAGGCTTGGGCTCAAGGGACAGAGGCACCCTCCCAGCCAATCGTCACGGTCGTTCCCGAAGAGACCGACGAAATCCTGGCCAACCCCGGCATCGGCTGGCAGACCTTCCACCACACCAACAAGCAGGACAAGAACCTGCCCCCCTGGATCCCCTCCACCGTCCATTACGCCCGCTGGGGCTGGGGCCAACTGGAGCCCGAGCAGGGAAAGATCGACTACGCATTCTTGGACAAGGTGCTCAAGGAGACCCGGGCCGCCGGACAGACGTTGGCCTTTCGCGTGATGTGTTGTTCCACCAGTCCCGGGCGCCCTTATCACCCGGCATGGCTGAAGGACCTCGGCGGCCGGATCATCCAGACACGCAGGAGGGACGGCCCGGCGGTCGAGATCCCGGACCTGGATGACCCTCTGATCCTGGGGGCCCATCTCGACTTGATCGAACGCCTGGGCCGCCGCTACGACGGCCATCCGGACCTGGACCACATCGATCTGGGCACGGTGGGCTGGTGGGGCGAATGGCACATGAGCGGGGCAGTCAATGCCAAAATGCCCACCTTGGAAAACCAGAAAAAGGTGGTTGACGCCTATCTTGCGGCCTTCAAGAAGACGCCCCTGCTGATGCTGATCGGCGGCGGCGAAATGCTAAAACACGCGACCGGGCACGGCACCGGCTGGCGGGCGGACTGCCTGGGCGATATGGGAGGCTTCTCCAAAACCTGGTGTCATATGCGGATGGCCTACCCCACGTCGATTCCCCAGGCAGACGCCGGCGACGTCTGGAAAACGGCCCCGGTGGCCTGGGAAACCTGCTGGGACATGCGAAAGTGGGTGAACGAGGGATGGTCGCTGCGTTTCATCTTCAACTATGCCCTGGCCCTGCACGGCTCGCAGATCAACAACAAGTCGGCCCCATTGCCTGAAGCCGAAAACGTCCGGCCCGAAATCGAGCGATTCCTCAAACGGCTGGGCTACCGACTTGTGCTGCGCGAACTCAAACACCCGGCCACGGTCAAGGCCGGCGGCAAGCTACAACTCCACATGAAATGGCAAAACGTCGGCTCCGCTCCTTGTTACCGGCCCTATCGGCTGGCCTACCGGCTGACAGGCTCCCGGGGATACGAAAAGGTCCTCGTCAGCAACGTCACGGTCAACCGATGGCTGCCCGGCTCGATTGAGCTCTTCACCGAGGAGTTCTTCCGGCAGCCTAAGGACCTGCCGCCCGGCGAGATGGTCCCCGTTGCCGACGCGGTTGCCTTGCCGAAGGACATCCCTGCGGGCAGGTACGTGCTGTCGGTCGCCGTGGTCGCAGGCGAAGCGGCTGAGCCGATTGTGCGACTGGGGATCAAGGGCCGTGAGGAGGACGGGTGGTATCCGCTGAGCGGGATTCAGTTGTCCGAGTAGCGGCCTGGGAAGATCCGGATTCCGGCGAAATCGGCCGCGAGGGCTGCCTGCGGCGAAATAGCGAGAACAGTACCAGATTCCAGATTATCGAGCACGGCGCCGCATACTATGAAAGTCCTCTTCCTCCACGGCTACGGGTCCGACCCGAACGGCATTCGGCCAACCTTTCTTAAAGAGAGCGGGTACGAGGTAGTCCATCCGGCCCTTCCCGATGACGACTTCGAGGCCTCGCTTCGCGTTGCCCAGCAGGCATTCGACCGGGCTCAGCCCGACGTCGTGGTCGGATCATCCCGGGGCGGGGGGATAGCCATGAACATTGATAGCGGGGACGTTCCCCTGGTGCTGATCGCACCGGGCTGGAGAAAATGGGGCACGGCCACCACGGTCAAGCCGGGCACGGTCATCCTGCACTCCGACAACGACGACGTGGTTCCCATTGAGGGCAGCCGCGAGCTGTTGAGGCGAAGCGGACTTTCCGACGACCATCTGGTGGTCGCGGGTGAAAACCACCGCATGGTCGACAAGGCGGCCTTTGATGCCTTGTTGGCGGCGATAGAACGCGCTGCGAAGTCGGGCTCATAAAGCCGTGACCGGTGGTCGCGCCAAAGGACCGTGAAAACCGCCCGGTCATATCGCCGGGCGCGACCGGAGCCGTCAGCCGAAGCTGACGCCCACTTTCCGCCCCAGGTCGAACAAATTCTGCGGCGATGCCAGGCTTGTTACCGTACGATTGCGGACCACAGGCCACGAGTGTACAAGTCTCATCTTTCGCAACGCCCCAGCAGCGGCGAGAGAATAACTTCCGCATTCCGGAGGGGGACGTTCCCCAAGTTGTTTCTCGGTCGCTCCTTACGTACGATGTGCCCTGATCGCCGGTCGCCTCGGGTTTCTCGCGGCCGGCGGGGCAGCCCCTTGCTTCTCTTGGCCGGCGTCGGTAAGCTATATCAATAAGGAAAGATATAATGGCGGGTCCCGCCGCGGGTCCGAGCTCTCGCCGGGGAGACAAATGCCGTGGGACGGGGCGTTTGTCGTCACAGCATCCGGAACAGTACCGCGTCGAAACCGGTTGGCTGGTCGTCGGCCAGCGTACCGATAGTTTTTGCCCGGGTCACTTCGCCGCCAAACGTGGGACACCATGACACACCAAGATTGTGGGACGCCCGTGAGTTGCCGTCGATCCTTGATAGATGGCAGCCCGCCGCCTTGTGCGTGGACCTCGGCTCCGGCAGCAGCGGCGTTGCCCGGCTCAAGATGTTGACCGCGGTCCACAAACAGTTCCGCGATGCCCTTGAGTATCGGCGGAGCCTCGAACAGTACGAAGAGAAGCTGGAGCAGTACAAGAAGAAGCTCAAAGAACAGACTACCAAGAAAAAACCGCCCAAGAAGGAACCGGCCAAGCCGAAGGAAAAGCCTGCACCGCCGAAACCGACCAGCGGAGAGAATCTGAATTGACGACTTATATTGGACTTTTGAAGGAGGACCATTGTCGTGAGAGCGTTTTCTAAACTTCCGCCGTTCTGTTTTTTCTTGACGTTGCCGTTTTTCCATGCTTTCGTTGCCCTTGCTGCGGTGCAGCCCCATGGCGGTATGATGCGTTACCCGGACGTCAGCTCGACCCATATCGTGTTTGTCTATGCGGACGACATCTGGGTGGTCCCGCGATCGGGCGGAGTAGCGTCCCCATTGGCCAGTCCTCCCGGAGGAGAAGCGTTTCCGCGATTCAGTCCGGATGGACGCACTATCGCATTCAACGGAAACTATGACGGGAACAACGATATCTACACCGTAGCCGCCGAAGGAGGAATCCCGCAACGGGTAACTTATCATTCGAGTGCTGAGCGTCTGTGCGACTGGTCTTTCGACAACCGGCTCCTGTTCGCGATGAGTGGACTGGGCGGACTGGGACGGCAGACGCAATTGTTCACCGTGCAGAAAGCCGGCGGTCTGCCGAATCGGTTGCCGGTGCCTTACGGCGGGTACGGGACCATTTCGGGAGACGGAGAATGGCTCGCCTTCACGCCGCGCAATCGCGACTTCAGGAACTGGAAGCGTTACCGGGGAGGTTGGGCCTCGGACATCTGGCTTTTCCACTTAGGCAACCATACTTCAAAGAAGATCACTGATTGGGAAGGCACCGATACCATTCCCATGTGGCAAGGAAGGAAGATTTATTACCTTTCGGATGCTGGAGGGCATCATCGTCTTAACATTTGGTGCTATGATCTGGAAACGAACAAGAGAAAGCAGATTACTCACTTCAAGGATTACGACGTCAAATGGCCTTCGAACGGCCCCGGTCCAAATGGCGAAGGCGAGATCATCTTTGAATACGATGCCGGACTCTACCTGCTGAATTTGGCCGGCGAGCAAGCGACCCCCGTTAACATCTCGATTCCCGGCGCTCGTCCGAAGCTCCGTCCGATTCGCAAGGACGTGAGCGAGCGACTTTCAAGCTGGTATCTGTCTCCTAAAGCCAAGCGAGTCCTGGTCCAAAGTCGCGGCGATATCTGGTCGCTCCCCGCCAAGAACGGCACCCCTCGCAACCTCACCCGCACGAGCGGCATCGCCGAACGCGGGCCTTCCTGGAGTCCGGACGGAAAATGGATCAGCTACTTTTCGGATGAATCCGGTGAAAACGAACTCGTTATTCGAGCAGCCGATGGGCAAGGGAAACCGCAAACCATCACCTCCATGGGACTTGGCTACCGCTATCAACCTCTCTGGTCACCTGATTCCAAGTGGATGGTATTCACCGATCATGAAAGCAGGTTTTACGTCTTCAATCTCGAGCAGCGCAAAGTCCATTATTTCGATCGTCAAAACATCAGTGGCTGGAGAGGGGGAGTTCCCAGGAAGTTTCGTTGGTCACCAGACTCACAATGGCTGTCCTACACTAAGCCCAACCAGGATAACGTGAACGTTGTCATGCTTTACAACGTTCCCAAACACGAGCTCCACCAGATAACTAAAGGTATGTTCGTCGATTATCTGCCTACCTTTGATCGCAAAGGAGACTTTTTGTACTTCTTCAGTGAGCGAGAGATTTCCCAACCCAAATACGCTGATGCCGGTCTGGCGTTTATTTACGAGGACACTGCTGTATTGCATGCGATTCCCTTGCGAAAAGATGTCTCGAATCCCTTCAAGGCCAAGAGCGACGAAGAAGAGCCAGAGAAAGAGGGGAAGGACGAAAAGGACGAGGAGACAGACGGCGAATCTGACGAAAAGCCCGAGGGCGAAGACCCCAACGATTCGGACAGCGAGGAATGCAAGAAAGAGAACGAAAACAAGGAATCGTCCGAGTCTGCAGATGAGGACGACAAAGAGGACAAAAAGACAGATCATAAAAAAGACAAGAAAGACGAGGATAAAATCAAACCAATCGAAATTGACCTGGAGGACACGGCATTGCGTGCTTTCCGGGTGCCCATTAAGCGCGGACGGTTTTCCTACCTTGCGGTCAACGATAAGAACCATTTGATTTACCTGCGCCGCGGTGAGGAGAGCTTACTCCAGTGCTTCGATCCCAATGACGAAAAGCGCGAGGAGAAAACGATTCTCAAAAAGGTAACCTTCGTGCGAATGACACCAGACGGCAAAAAGCTCCTCGTTCGTACTGAGGACAAGACTGGTATCATCGACGCCAAGCCTGACCAAAAACTCGAGAACCCGGTCGTAACCAAACCGATGAGCGTGGTGATTCAGCCTCGGGAAGAGTGGCGGCAGGTGTTCATTGATGCATGGCGATTCATGCGTGACTACTTCTACGACCCCCATATGCACCAGGTTGACTGGCCCGCGGTGCGCAAACAATACGCGGCCATGTTAGACGACTGCGTATCGCGACGTGATGTCGGGTACGTCATTGCGGAGATGATCAGTGAAGTCAACGCAGGTCATACGTATTACGGCGGAGGCGACGTCGACTCCGGCCCACGGCAGGCGATCGGTTATCTCGGTGTGGACTTTGAGCTCGATCAGGGATTCTACCGCATTGCGAAGGTTTATGAGGGCGGTATTTGGGACACCGATGCCCGCTCTGTGCTGCACGATTTGGACCAGAAGGAACGCGAGCAGTTCAAGTATCTGTTCAAAGTCAATGGGGTTCCGGTGGATACCTCGAAGGCGCCCTGGGCGGCTTTCGAAGGCCTTGCCGGTGTAACTGTGACACTGGCCGTTGGCGCTACCCCCAATCCCCAGGAGGCAACCAACGTCGTGGTGAAGCTGCTGCGTTCCGAATACAACTTGCGTTATCGGCATTGGGTTGAGAGTAATCGTCGGCACGTCGAAAAAAGATCCTGCGGTCGTGTTGGGTACATACACGTACCGGATACTGGGGGCCGGGGACAACGCGAACTCTTCCGTCAGTTCTACGGCCAGATGAACAAGGACGCGCTAATCATTGATGAGCGTTGGAACGGAGGCGGTAATATTGCAGACCGGTACATTGAGCTGCTGAATCGTCCTATCTACCTCCATATCTTCGAGCGTTACGAAAACGACTGGCGCGTTCCTACTCTGAGCCATCAGGGCCCCAAATGCATGTTGATCAACGGCGAGGCAGGCTCCGGCGGGGATATCTTTCCCTACCTCTTCCGTAAAGCCGGACTGGGGAAACTGATTGGCATGCGTACCTGGGGCGGCGTGATCGGCATTTCCAGGAATCCAGCGCTGATTGATGGCGCTCGAGTAACCGTGCCGTTCATCACCTTCTATGAAACCGATGGGACGCTCACCATGGAAGGGCACGGAGTGGATCCGGATATCGAAATTATCGATGACCCCGCGTTAATGGTCGACGGGGGCGATCCGCAGCTCGATGCCGCCATACAACACGTGCTGGATGAGCTTAAGAGAAATCCCTATGTGCCGGCCAAACGACCGCCTTACCCGGACCGCAGCGGCATGGGCATCCTTGAGGAGCAAAAATAGCAAAATCCCACTAATGCTCTGTTACTCGTGATTTGATGAATTGTCATTCCGAGCGCAAATAGCCTTTAGCGGGCAAGCATCAGTACATCAAGGTCACTGTTTGAATCGTCTTTTTGGAAGGGTGTATGGCAACTCCTTCAGAAGCGGTTGATCGGTTGGTTCGCGTCTTCGCAGGGCGAAGACGCGAAGCTGATCCGCATCGAGATCCAGCTCGGCACGGACAAGGCGGTGCAGCCAGTGGCGATCGACGGCGAAGGTGTGTCCCAGCAGGTTGACGCGTCCCTTGTCGTTGGTGCGTCGGATGTAGATGATCTTGCCTTGCGGCTGTTTTTGCAGGTTCAGTCGCCATCGTTT
>CAZUAM010000131.1:0-9770 GCA_964618095.1 uncultured Planctomycetaceae bacterium
CTGCCCGATCCGACATCGCCAAACACGGAGAACCCCTTATGGCAGACTCAGCAAACACCCGGCGACATTTCCTCAAGGCCACCTCCGCGGCCGTGGCAGGCGCCACCCTCGCCTCGGTCGGCCCGGCCGGCGCCAAACCGGCAGAAACCGCCAAGATCCTCAACTACAACCCGAAGATGGGCTATCGCCGGCTGGGTAAGACGGGCCTGATGATCTCGGAGGTCAGCCTGGGCGGACACGGCGGTCAGACGGTCGAGGACCGCGTCCCGGTGCTCCAGCGGGCCGTCGAGCTCGGGATCAACTACGTCGACAACAACATCGCCGATGAATGTGACCTCTACGGCGAGGCCATGGCCAAGTCGGCCACTGCCAAACGGGATAAATGGTTGATCGGCTTCGCCTCCTGGCCCCAGAAAATCACCACCGAATACGAACAGAACCTCTCCACCAAGGGCATGATGCAGTCGATCGACCAGCGGCTGAAGTCCTACCGCACCGACGTGCTCGACATCTGGCGGCCCGTCGGCGCCACCTGGGGAGAAGGCCAAACGAAGATGGCCACTATGCTGATGGTCAGCCGAAAGACCCTGGAGATGGTCGTCGAGGTCTTCGAGAAAGCCCGCAAACAGGGCAAGGTCCGCTACCTCGGCATCTCGGCCCACAATCCCAAGGTCTTCCGACGCGTCTTGAATGAGTACCCCCAGTTCTCCGTGATCATCTTCCCCTACCTCTTCCTCACCAAGGAGTTCGGCGGCGACAGCCTCTTGAAGCTTGCCCGGGAAAAACGCGTGGGGGTAATCGGGCTAAAGCCGTTCGGCGCGGGGACCACCTTCGGGCTGAAACCTCAACAGATCAAGGGCCGCGTCGACGAGCGGGCCCGCGTGCTGGTCAAAGAAATGCTCCAGGAAACCCGAATCTCCGCCGTGATCCCCGGCGTCAATATCCCCGAGCAGCTCGAAGAGAACGTCCGGGGGTCCTACGACAAAGACAAGCCAAAGACGCCCCAGGACGAACAGGCCCTCGAGCAATGCACCAGGAACTACTACGCCAACCTCACGCCGGAGTACCGATGGCTGCACAAATGGGAACAGGTATGAGCCGGGCCCCGCTGTTGGCCGCCATCGCCCTGGGGGCACCCCTGATCTTCTGGTTTTCCCGCGATCCACCGCCGGCCGAGGCCGACCTCCCATCGGAGAAACAGGAAAGGGTCCCTCCGAATGGGCAGGCTGTGGAGGCCGTCCACGACACTGACCCCATCTGGGCCAATGCGGCCTGCTACGTCTGTCACACCCTGTTCGTCAAGGAAGAGGTGAGCAAGGTCCACCTCGAAGGCAAGGTCACCTGCATCACGTGTCACGGCCTCAGCGCCGCCCACGCCAACGACGAAGACGTCGGCGCCACCCCGCCGGACGTGCCCTTCGAGCGGGATCAGATCGACCCCCTGTGCCGGAGGTGCCACACAACCCACGACGCGCCGGCGCGGAAGGTGGTGAATCGCTTTCTGAAGCGGCGCCTCTCGCCCAAGTCGGCGCCGGTCTGCACCGATTGCCACGGGGAGCACAAGATCGAGCAGCCGGCGGATGAGTAATCCCGTTTAGCCGCCGCGGCCACGCGGCGCGAATCACGGCCCTGCGTGGCCGCCGGATGATGGAAACCCGTAATCCCGTTTAGCCGCCGCGGCCACGCGGCGCGAATCACGGCTCATACGGGATCACAAACGGCCACTTCTGCCGCGGCAACCCTTCCTTGATCGGGTTTCCTTCCACGTACCCGATCCGCTGCCGCATCTCGTCGGGCGTATTCAGATAGACGAACCACCCATGGTCCGCCCACGGGCTGGGCGCTCGGCCGCCGGCTCGCCGATCCTTCTCGAGCGGATGGAGCCCTTCCGCGGTCAAGCGGCGCGTACCAGCTCGTTTGAGAAACCCTGTTAGATACTCAACGTCCCGAGGATGCCGACCGGTCACCAGGTGGATGTGGTCCGGCATGATCGAGCAGGCGTAGACCTTCAATTCCAACTCGTCGATGGCCTTTGCAAGGCCCCTCCCGATCGCGCAGACTTCAGTCCTGCTGAATTGTACCGCAGGATACTTCAGTTGCCGCTTGGCTTCGAGCCGTTTCGCTTGATCGTGTTCTCGGCTTGCCAGCGAGCGTCGGGTGTCGACCTTGCTTGCCGGGCCGAACGGGCGAAGATGCCCAGCCCAGACTTCGGTGGACCAGGATCCCCGCGGGTCGTTCGGCAGCCAGAAGCCGTATGCGCCAATGATGACGTGATAGCCGATGACCATGGCGGCGATTCTACGCCCGTTGGGTGGTCGATACAAGTCTCCCCCGCGTGGCCGCGGGGGCTAAACCCATCCGCCCCGTTTAGCCGCCGCGGCCACGCGGCGCGAATCCCCCTTGCTCCGCCCCTCCATGATGGCCATACTATACCGCTCCCTGCCCAGCGCCATGGATGCCCCTGGACTCGCAACTGATGCCGATTCCCTCCTTATCCGGCGACCGTCGCGAAGCGGAGCGAGATCGATCCCCTGCCGTACCCGTTGCGGCGATTGTGGTTCTGCTGGCCGTGATGGCCGCCGCGTGGATCGCGGCGGGCTCGACCGGCCTGCTGGCCCACCCCTTGCGACATGCGCTGACTTGGGTGGCCTTGGCCGTGGCGATCGTCGCCGGCTGGCCCCGGCGGGACGAGCCGCTCAGCGGATGGCTCGCTTTGGCAGCGGCCGTGGTCCCGGGCCTGATCATGACGGCCGCCGACCTCCCGGCCGTCAATGTCCTGGCCGTCACGCTGATCACCGCGGCCCTGGTCCGGTCGCAGGCCACCTTGCACGGTAGGGTCATTCTCATCGCGGCGCTGGCCACGGGCGTGCTGGCCCTCTTCCGGCTGGCAGCCGACTCGAGTCCCACCGTCTGGCTGGCCGCTGATGCCCTGGGCCGGGCACTGGGCTGGCTGGCCGGCAAGGTCACCGGCCAGCCCCTGTGGCTGGGCGCCAGCTTCGGCGGGATCGACTTCCTGGTGCTGGTGGCCGCCCTCTACGCCGGTTGGCTGATCTCAACCGCGCCGCCGCGGCTTCCCCGGGCAATCTGCGCCGCAGTGGCCATCCTGCTGGGACACTTCCTCTACCTCGTTGTGTTGTCTTATTCCAACCAGATCCTGGCCGCTCTGCCTGACGTGGTCCTCCCGCCGCAGTCCGACAAGAGTCGCTTGGGCGTCTGGGCATGGGGTAACGCGGTCCGCACACTGCTGCCCTGGAACCTGCCCGTGCTCGCCGTGCTGATTCACGCCGCGATTGCCGCGGTGATGTTCCGCTGGGCGGCGTTGCTGCCGGTGGCGGAGCCCGCCCCCAAGCGTGACAGTCAGCGCGAAAAGCAGAAGGGACCTGCCCGGCGGATCAACACCCTGCTGAAGTTCGGCCCCGCACTGTTGGCCCTGGCGATTGCCCCGTTGACCACACTGAGCTTGAGCAGATCGGACCTGCGAGGCAAGTCGATCTTGGCAAACCACCAGGGGTTCATCAACTGGGACAAGCCGCAGTACGACACGCCGTCGAACGGCATGTACGGAATGGCGGAGTCGTTTGTCCGGAGCCTGGGTGGGGAATTCGTCAAGTCGGCCGATTTGTCGCAGGAAGATCTGCAAAAGGCGGACGTCCTGCTGCTGCTGCATCCCAATCAAGATTGGTCGAAGCAGCGGGGGGCATTGGAGCGGATCTGGGAATTCGTCCGCGGCGGCGGATCGCTGTTGGTGGTGGCCGAGCCGGAGATCCACGAAGGTGACCTCAAGAGCACGTTCAACAAGGTGCTCGAGCCCACGAAGATGCGGGTCCGTCGGGACACGGCCGTTCCGGAGACCGACCACTGGGAACACGCGTGCGAAGCGCTGTCGCATCCGGCCACGGCCGGCATCCGCGACCGGCGGAACCGGTTCGGCCTGACGATGGGCTCCTCGATCGACGTCCGCTGGCCTGCCCGGCCGCTGCTGGTCGGACGCTGGGCCTGGAGCGAGCCGGGGAGCCACGCCTTGCGGACCGGCACGGCCGCGTACGACCCGGGCGAGAAGTTGGGCGACCTGGTCCTGGCCGCCGAACAGCCCCTCGGCCAGGGAACCGTCGTGGTGCTGGGCGACACCTCCACCCTCCACAACGACGCAATCGCCAACTCCTACCCGTTCGCCGGACGCCTGTTCGGATACCTGGCCGGCAAACCCCTCAGCCCCCATGCCTGGTGGCGCCAATTGCTGGGGCTGCTGGCCATGGCGGCGTGCGTGGGGTTGTTGGCCTGGCGGGCAAGTCCGCTGCCGGTGGGGGTGACCGTGGTCGTCTTGGCCGGCTCCTTGGTGGGTTGTGTTGCGCTGACGAGTCGCACCGCCCGGGTCCTGCCCGACAGCTACACCCGAGGGCCGCGGCTGGCCTGCATCGACGCCTCGCACCTCGAGGCCTACAGCACCGACACCTGGAACGACTTCGGCGCCGGCGGCCTGTCGCGGGCGCTGATGCGCAGCGGTTACCTGCCGCTGCTGCTGCCGGAGCTGACCTGCGAGCGGCTTAAGCACGCAGAGCTACTCTTCTCGATCGGCCCGGCCAGGCAGTTCTCAACCAAAGAGCGAGAAGCGGTACAAAACTTCGTCGAATCCGGCGGGACCTTCATCTGCATGGCCGGGGCCGAACACGTGCCCGCCAGCCGGGAGCTGATCGAACAGTTCGGCTTCCGGGTTCCACCCTCGCCCGTGGCACCCACAGACGAGATCTACGAACCCGAACCCCTCGGAGCGGTCCACACGCTTTATCTGAACACCGAGGAAGTCCAGGCACCGATGCATTCCTACGCAAGCTGGGAGGTCAAATGCAACGAGCCGGACTGCTGGCTGATGGCGCAGTGGTCGGACGGCGTTACCACCCGGCCGTTTGTCGTCGGCCGCCCCGTGGGAGACGGAACCGTGGTCGTGATCGGCGACACCTACCTGGCCGTCAACCAGAACCTGGAATCCGCCGTCAACGTCATGCCCGAAAACGTCAACTTCTGGCGATGGTTGCTCACCCACGTGACCGACCAGGATGATTGGATTCCATCGCCGCCCCAAGACGCCGGAAGTGAACTACCGGCCGAACTCCCGCCCGAAGAGCCTGCAAACGGCGATTCGGCAAGTCCACACGGCGATTCGATTCCCGCCGGCCCCAACCCCGAAAAGGAATTGCCCGACGTACTGCCGCCCGAAGATCCTACCCAGGGCGATCCCGCCAGCGACGAGGTAACACCATGACGCGGGCCTGGATAGGCGTGGCATTGTTGGCGGTCTCGTGGCTGCTGGGCACGACCTACTACTTCCCGGCCAATCGGATCGGCTGGGTCGCGGTGGTCGTGGCCGGCGCGGTATTGCTGGGCGGGAGCATCAGCCGAGGTCCTCGGCGGCGCGAGGCCTGGATCGCCCTGGTGCTGCTGCTGCCGGCCGTCTGCTTTGCGCCCTGGCCGCTGCGTGCGGCACCCCTGTTGATCGTTGCGGGCCTGGCAGTCGAGCTGCTGCCGATTCCCCGACGTTGGCCGGGGTGGCTCGGGCGAGGGGCCGTTGCAGCCGGCGTGGTGATGCTGGCCCAGTCGCTTGCCATGGCGGTCTATACCGTCTGGACCGCACGCTCCCACGAACTACCCCGGCCGCTGCCGGAGGTGCTGGCCGGCGTGGCACGCCTGTTGGGTATCGAGGCCACGGCCGACGGCTCGACCGTGGTGATGCACTCGATCCGCCAGGTCCATCGTCTGGGCGCGACCTGGGAGTTGCTTCTGGATCCGGCCACGCTCTGCTTCGTTGTCGGCTCGCTGGTGATGTTGGGTCTGGTGATCTGGCACGGCTTGCCCAGCGGCCGGCGCTTCTCGGCCTGGATCCGCGCGACGGGGGCACTCACGCTGGTGGTCATCCTGTGGCTGCCGGTCCGCGCCGGCCTGCTGATGGCCCTCTATTTGCATCGGGTGCTCCGCTCAGACTACGATCTGCCCCTGCACGTGATGAACCAGTTCCTTTCTCCCTGGGTTCTTCTGCTGCTTTTGGCCGGGCCGGTGCTCTTGGCCTGGCGGTTCGTACGCCTGCCGGCCGGCGACGGGGCTGAAGCGGCCGAAGTGGCCGAAGCGGAGGATCAACCGCCGGCAGCCGAGGCAAGGCCCTGGTACTACTCGGCAGCGGCCGGACTCCTCCTGCTGGCCGTGGCCGTCTTCACCACGGCCGTTAAGTGGGATCCGGTGGGCACGCCGCAGGCCGGGCGGGTGATGGTCGTCGAACGCCACTCCACCTGGGAACCGACCACCCGGCCCTACGACACCAAATGGTTCGGCCACGACTCCGGCTACAACTACGCCGCCGTCTACGACTATCTCTCCCAGTTCTTCGAGATGTCGCGACTGTTCGAGTCCGATAAGATCGACCGTGCCAGGCTCGACCAGTGCGACGTGCTGGTGATCAAGACGCCCACCGCACGTTACAGCAGCGACGAAGTGGAGGCCGTCGAGCGGTTTGTCCACCGGGGCGGCGGGCTGCTGCTGATCGGCGACCACACCAACGTGTTCAAGTCGGGCACTTATCTGAACGACGTCGCCCGAGAGTTCGGCTTCACCTTCCGCCACGACCTGCTGTTCGGCACGGGCAAGTCGCCCTACGACCAGTTGTATCGAAAACCGCGAGTGCCCCACCCGATTGTGCAACACCTGCCGCCCACCGATTTCGCCGTTTCCTGTTCGATCGATCCGGGTCGTAGCTGGGGCCGGGCGGTGATCCGCGAGGCGGGGCTTTGGAGCCTGCCGCCGGAGTATCACATCGAAAACTACCACCCCTTCCCCCAACATCGCCCCGAGATGCGCTACGGCGCGTTCATTCAGCTCTGGTCCACGCGCTGCGGAAAAGGGCGCGTGCTGGCCTTCGGCGACTCGACCATCTTCTCCAACTTCTGCATCTTCCAGCCCGGCAAGGCCCAACTGTTCCGCGGCATGATCGACTGGCTCAACCATCGCAACCGGGGCGATCCCTGCCTCTGGCTGCTTGGAGTGGGGCTCCTGCCGCTGCTGTTGGGCCTGTCCCTGGCACGCGCCCGCCACCGGGCCTCGCCCCGGGCAACCGGCGGGGTCTGGCTCGTGCTGCTGGCCGCGGGTACCTGCGGCTGGGTCATCGCCGGCGCCAGCGTGGCGGTCCTCGGGCACTGGAGCATGCCGATACCGCAGCTCAAAGCCGCGGCCAGAAAACCCCGCGTGGTCATCGACCGGACCACCTCCCAGGTCCCGCTTTCCAAAGGTGCCTTCACCCACGGCGACGGGGAAGGCTACGGGCTGTTCGAACAGTGGATCTCGCGCGCGGCGGTGCCTTCTGGAAAGTCCGATCGAAACCTCTACACCACCCGCCGCAGCGGCCCGGACGTATTCTCGGACGACGCGGACGCGCTGGTGGTGATCTGCCCCAACCGGTCGGTCGGCCGTGAGTTCCGTCAGCGCCTGGTACGGTACGTCAAAGATGGTGGAAAGCTGCTGGTGATCGATTCGCCCGAAAACACCGCCTCGACGGCCAACAGCCTGCTATGGCCCTTCGGGCTTTCTGTCCGCCACGATCCGACTGAGCCGGGCAAGCCGGATAGTCCCGGCCAGTTGATGCTGACGGACGATTGGCCGGGCATCGAGATCCAACGAGCGTGCCCAATCACCGGTGGTCAACCGGTGGCGCGAAGCGGTGCAACGTCCGTCGGCGCCGTCACCCGCCGTGGCAAAGGCACCGTGATGGCGCTGGGCTTCGGCTCGATGTTCAACGACGCTCGGCTGGGTCACGCCTGGACCACGCAGCCCACCGCCAACATGCTCTTCACCTACGGCACCTACGTCCGCTACAACGTGCAGTTTGCCCTTCTGCGGGCCCTGATGACCGGGCAGGAGGTAGCCGAGTTCTTCTCCGGCCACGTGGTCGTCGATCGCACCCTCTCCGAAGCGATCCTGCCCAAACCCGACACCGTCCCCGGCGAAGACCAGGGCTTCGGCCTGGCTGAAATGTGGTTTCCCTACCTGGGATACTCGACCGCGCGTGGCAGCGGCACCGAGGCATTCTCCGGCGACCTGCTGGTGATCTTCTACCCCAGCCGCGAGCCGAGCGGCGAGTTCCGTGAGCGCCTGGTCGAATACGTCGCCGCCGGGGGAAAGCTGCTGCTGGTCGATTCGCCGCAGAACGGCAAGTCAACGGCCAACGAGCTGTTGAAGCCTTTCGATAAGCTGGCGGTCAGTCACGACACGGCGCGGCCTGGCACCCTGGTGATCCGAGACGAAGATGGAAAGCCTTGGGCCCGCATCCAGGTCGATGCCGCTTGGAGCGTAAGCGGCGGAGAGCCGTTTGCCGCCTTGGACGAGCAGACGCCGATCGGCACCACGGCCGGGTTCGGCAAAGGGGCGGTGACGGTCGTCGGTTTCGGCTCGTTGCTGAACAACGCCAGTCTGCGCGGCAGTTGGGACCTGCCCCCGCCGCAGAAGAGCCTCGTTCCCTACGACGTGCTGACTGCCATTGTGCGAGCCCTGATGACGGAGCAACCGCTGGTCGAGTCTCTGCCCAGCAGGTCGGACTGATAACAGCACCACCCGGCCGATCATGCACCGTTGCTCCCGTCTCCGAACGGCCTATAATGGGAAGCTGTTCTGCGAACGTGTCATCCAGACAAGGAGTCCCTGCCATGATCGTGCGACCTTATGTGATCTTGTCGTCGTTGCTTTCCTTGCTCGCTGTGCCCGCCACGGGCCGCGGGGCGGCCGCGGTCAACGAGTCGGCCCGGCAGATCCCAGTGGCCTACCGGGTTGACGTGGTGGTCGTCGGCGGCGGCACCGGCGCCGTCCAGGCGGCGGTGGCGGCGGCCAAAGGGGGGGCCAAGGTCTTCCTGGCCGCGCCCCATCCCTACCTGGGCGACGACATGACGGCCACGTTGCGGCTCTGGCTCGAAGAGGGCGAAGTGCCCAGCAATCCGCTTGCCAAGCGAATCTTCAGCGACCGGGCGCAAGCCGGAACCAGTCCTGATCCTAACCGCGTCCAGTTCACCTACCAGGCCGACGTGCCCAGCCAGGGCGTCCACAAAGACACCACACCGCCCACGGTGCTGACCGACGGCCGCTGGGCCGACCCGTCCAGACAAAGCGTGCAGTACGACAGCAGCGCGACCATCACGGCCGACCTGAAGGAGCCGCAAGAGATCAAGGAAGTCCGCCTGATGCTCTTCCGCCGCACCTCGGGCGTTGGCGGCACGAACTTCGACGTAGAGAGCGCCACGGTCTTGACCAGCAACGATAAGGAGACCTGGAAACAGGTCGCCGTGGTCAACAACGAGCGGCCGACCGACGGCAGTATCACACTATCGGCACCGGTCGGGGCCAACGCGCGATACGTGAAGCTCTTGGTCAAGAAGCCCGACGAGATGGAGCGGATGCTGCTGGGTGAAATCGAGATCATTGCGCCAGGGCCGAGGAAGCCCACGGCCGCGATAACAAGAAACCCACCGCCCCGGCCGATGCACGTCAAGCGGGTGCTGGATCAGGCGTTGCTGGAGGCCGGCGTGCAGTTCCTCTACAGTTGTTACGCCACCGACGTATTGCGCGACGCGGCGGGCAACCCCTGCGGCATCGTGATGGCCAACCGGGCCGGGCGCCAGGCGGTGGTGGCCAAGACGATCATCGACGCCACCGACCGGGCCCTGGTGGCCCGCCTGGCCGGGGCCAAGTTCCGCCCCTATCCGGCCGCGGTGCATACCTTCAAGCGGGTGGTCATCGGCGGC
>CAZUAM010000131.1:9780-13043 GCA_964618095.1 uncultured Planctomycetaceae bacterium
GATCAACAGGCCCGCACGATGACCTATCACCCCGAGCAGCAGTTCACCTCCGACTGCCTGTTTGAAGTCCCGTCCGACCCGATGCATGGCACTCACCCAGCCACGGGGGCACGGCAAGCCGCCGACAAGCTGCACCTGGGAGTCTTTCAACCAGTGGGTGTCCCACGGATGTACGTCCTGGGGGGATGCGCCGACGTCTCCCGGCCAGAGGCCGAGAAGCTCCTGCGACCCCTGGCCTTGATCGACCTGGGCGAGCGGATCGGAAAGGCCGCGGCCGCCGAGGCCCGGTCGCTGCCGGCACCGGTCGGCGTGAAACTGCCCGGAGCGAAGCCGACCCACGCGGTCTTCGCCGGCGACGTGCGGGAGACGCTGCTGGGGGTCCGCCCCACACAATTAACCCCCGGTGATTCACCGGGGGCTAAGACCATCCCACAGGACGCCCGGGCGGTGCCGGTGCTGGGTCGGTACGACGTGGTTGTGATCGGCGGGGGGACCGCCGGCGCCCCGGCCGGCATCGCCGCCGCCCGACGAGGCGCCAAGACGCTGGTCGTCGAATACCTGCACGGGCTGGGGGGCGTGGGCACCCAGGGTGCCATCTCCAAGTATTACTGGGGCAACCGCGTCGGTTTCACCGCCACGGTCCCCGGCGCGAGTGGATGGGTGATCGAGCAGAAAATGGAGTGGTGGCGGAGCGAACTGCTGAAGGCCGGCGGCGAGATCTGGTTCGGCTGCATCGGCTGCGGGGCGCTGGTCGAGAAGGGCCGCGTCGTGGGCGCGGTGGTCGCCACGCCGCAGGGACGCGGGCTGGTGCTGGCCAAGTCGGTCATCGACGCCACCGGCAACGCCGACGTGGCCGCGGCCGCCGGCGCCGAGTGCCTGTATACCGACGCCTCGGAATTCGGCATGCAGGGCACCGGTCTGCCCGGCCGCAAGCTGGGCGAAACCTACAACAACACCGACTTCACGATCACCGACGAGACCGACATGGTCGACGTCTGGCAATTGCTCGTCCACTCCAAGGACAAGTACACGGACGCCTTCGACCACGGCCGGCTGGTCGATACCCGCGAGCGGCGGCGGATCGTCGGCGATTTCACCATCAACATCCTCGACCAGATGAATCTGCGCACCTATCCCGATTCGGTGGTGCAGGCATTCAGCAACTTCGATACCCACGGCTACACCGTCGATCCCTACCTGCTGCTGGAGCATCCGGAAAAAGGCGGCGTCAAGGTCTACGTCCCCTATCGCGCCATGCTGCCCAAGGGCTTGGAAGGCATCCTGGTGGTCGGGCTGGGCATCAGCGCCCACCGCGACGCCGTCCCGCTCGTGCGCATGCAGCCGGACATTCAAAACGGAGGATACGCCGCCGGCGTGGCCGCCGCCATGGCCGCCAAGGCGAACCTCCCCCCGCGCGAGATCGACCTCCACGCCCTGCAAGAACACCTGGTTGAGGTCGGCAACCTGCCCGACAGCGTACTTACGGACAAAGACTCCTATCCCCTGCCCGACGAAAAAATCGCCGAGGCCGTCGCCGGCATCAAGGACGGCCGGAAGGGCGCCGCGGTGATCCTGGCCCACCCCCGGAAGGCCCTGCCCCTGTTAAGGGAGGCCTACGCAGCCGCCGATGCCAGGCACAAACCGGCCTACGCCCGCCTGCTGGGTACCCTGGGCGACCCCACCGGGCTGGAGGTCCTCATGTCCGAGGTGCGAGCCGCCGACTGGGATCGCGGCTGGAACTACCGGGGCATGGGCCAGTTCGGCTCGGCGCTGAGCCCGTTGGACAACCTGATCGTGATCATGGGACGGACGCGCGACCCCCGGGCGGTCCCGGTGATCCTGGAGAAACTCAAGCTGCTCACGGCCCAGCACGACTTCTCGCATCATCGTGCGGCGGGGCTGGCCCTGGAGCTGATCGCCGATCGGGCCGCCGCCCGGCCGCTTGCCGATCTGTTGGCCAAGCCCGAAATGACCGGCCACGTTCACGCCTCGATCGAAGTCGCCCGCCAGCGCGAAGCCCCCGGCGGGACCAACGCCGTCGAGACCCGACGCCAGTCGCTCCGCGAGCTGCTGTTGGCCCGGGCGCTCTACCGCTGCGGCGATCACCAGGGGACCGGCAAGAGAATTCTCCAGACCTATACCAAGGACCTCCGCGGCCACCTGGCCCGACACGCCCAGGCGGTACTCGAGGCGGGCAGTAGGAGATAGGACGGGGGGAGTCCGGGAAAAGGGGACAGGCGCATTTTGCCTGAAACGGCCGAAGGGTGCTTCGCACATAATGTGCCTGTCCCCTTTTCACTGCCCGTGGCATGCGCCAGCACTTCAGCGCAGAACTCCCGTGCCTCCCGGCAAAGCTCATCGAGGAGCTTCGCAATCTCGGCCGTCGCAGCCAAGGGCTGCCGGCGGTAGTCCAGAAACGTGCGAACGAGTGTGGTCTTCACGGTTACCCCTTTCACGTGAGAGACGCCGGTGGGAGTCGAACCCACTTCGACCGGGTTGCAGCCGGTTGCCGTGCCGTCTGGCTCCAGCGTCCTCGCCAGGAATCGAACCTGGTCTACGACCTCCGCAAGGTCGCGTGCTTGTCCGGCACACTCCGAGGACGTGCTGTCTATCAGCACCCCGCCGAGGAGTCGAACCCCGTCTTGCGGTTCCGAAGACCGCCGTGCCGTCCGTCACACTCGCAGGGCGTATTCTTGCGAGCATCCCGACCTGGACTCGAACCAGGGCACCGCCGGGCGCAGCCCGGTGGTCGTGGACTTTAGGGGAGTCCCGTGCGGTCCGTTACACCATCGGGATGTCTTCCAGGGCCGGCGACTGGACTTGCACCAGCATCTGCCGGTTTACAAAACCGGTGCCTCACTGTTCGGCCACGCCGGCATGCAGGTTGACCGGCCGGACTCGAACCGGCACCAGACTTGGGTCACAACCAAGTGCTCTGCCAATTAAGCTACGGCCAACACGTTTGTCGTTCGTTTCAGCGGAAGGACCAACGCTGCGCGTCGGTGCCCGGACTCGAACCCGCAAGGCATTTTCAGCGCTCTACGTTCCCAGCCTGGCTACCACGGCCGTTCTGCGATAACTAATCTGTAACCTTCGCGTCGGTGCCAAAAGTGCTCGTCCGGCTTCCAACCGGCTCCCGTCGCCCGTCGGGTTGCCCTTCCGTCTTGTTGTCAGTACCCCGGCCAGGACTCGAACCTGGAACACCTCGTTAGACCGAAGTTCCGGAAGAGAATCGCATCTAAGTAATTGAGAACAAACGACTT
>CAZUAM010000132.1:0-1576 GCA_964618095.1 uncultured Planctomycetaceae bacterium
CCCGCCGCTCATGCCCCAGCAATCCTCGGTTTATGAATAATCCGGGCTAAACGGCGGATCAGTCGAACATCGCACTGTGGTACGGGGCACTACCGAAACGGATCCCGATTAGCCACGTCCTAGACACTCCCATCGGCATGTTATCCACCACCCTGCCGGGTGCCGTCCGGTGGCAGGCAAAAATGGGCCTTGCCTTTTATGACCAAAGTAGTATAATGTGGTTACGACAACGGTCATAAACGAGGACACCATGGGCAAAAAACGCAAAACACCCCGGTTTTCGGCCGGCGAGCTGGAGATCATGTCCATGCTCTGGGCCCGAGGGCCGCTCACCCTGGCCGAGGCCCATCGGGGTTTCGGCCAGTTCGGCCGGCCGGTCGGCTACACCACGATGCAGACCCGGCTGAACCGGCTCGTCGAAAAAGGGGCCGTCCGCCGCAGCCGGCAACGACCGGCCCAGTATGAGGCGGTTGTGCAGCCCGAGGAGGTCTCTGCCCGGCTGATCGACGTGCTGTTGGACAAAGTAAGCCCGGCCAGCGTGGTGCCGCTGGTCGAGCACCTGATCTCCGGTCGGCCGCTCTCGGCCGAAGAGATCCGCGAGTTGAAGCGGCTGATCGCCCAGGCAGAAGCCTCCGGCAAGAAGGGCCGCGGAATGGGGGAGAGGCGATGACGGGCGTTCCACACGAGATCCTCCCACCGCTGCTTCGAGCTACCGTGCTGCTGGCCGCTTCGGCCGTGGTGGTGCAAGGGCTGATTTGGTGGCTGCGGCCGTCTTCGCCGGGGATTCAACGGGCGGGCTGGTTTCTGGTGCTGTTGCAGGGCGTGGTGCTGTTTCACTTGCCGGTCAAGTTGGCGTGGCTGGAAACGCGGCCGCCGCAACCGCCGGCACTGACCGTGGAACACGGCAGCGGCGTACCTTATGAGGCCCCGCCAGCCGTGGCGTTGCCGCCGCCTCGGCCGGCCACGAAACCCCTGCCGGCCGACGGGCCGGTGGCCGACCTGGGCGAGGCACCTGCATCCTCGCAGCGTGCCAGGAGCTTCGATTGGGCATCCCTGGCGGTGATCGCCTGGCTTGCCGGCGTCGTCTGTCTGCCGCTGTTGGCCGCATTGGCGTACGTTCGTTTCCTGTGGCGGCTGCGTTTGGCCCGGCCTGCGCCGGAATCCTGGCTCCGGGAGTGGCGCAACCTGCTGGCCGCGGAGGGTGTCGGCCGGCCGATTCCGCTGCGGGTGACCGACGACGTGGGTCCGGCGATCTGCTGGACGCCGCGGGGATATCGGGTATTCGTGCCGGAGCGGATCTGGTCGGAACTGACCGCCACCCAGCGGGCGGCCGTGCTCCGCCACGAGCTGGCCCATCTCCGCCGAGGCGACCTCTGGCTGACGCTGCTTGCCCGGCTGCTGGCGCTGCCCCATTGGTTCAATCCGTTCGCCTGGTGGGCGGTTTACCGGTTTGCCGAGTGCGCCGAATGGGCCTGCGACCGAGCGGCCGCCGGCCCCCGGCGGGCCGACGCGACCGACTACGCCAAGGCCCTGCTGCGGCTTGGGGCGGCGGATCTGGCGTCCCCTTCGTGTGCCA
>CAZUAM010000132.1:1586-13023 GCA_964618095.1 uncultured Planctomycetaceae bacterium
TCTCGGCCCGGTTATCGGAGGACTCTCTGGTGAAGAAGACAACGATTCTTGCGACGGCCGCAACGCTGGTCGCCCTGAACGTCGTGCGAGTCGAGCTGGTGGCCAAAGAGCCTGCTGCCAGCGATCCGCGGCCGGCCGGTGCGGCCAGTCCCGGGACTCAGCGGCGCACCGACCGTTATGGTGCCCCGTTGCCCGCTGGTGCACTGACGCGAATGGGTACGCCACAGTTGCGTCACGAAGAAGCGGTTCTTGCCGTGGCGTTCTCGCCCGACGGCAAGACGCTGGCCTCGACGGGGCAGGATGGCACAATTCGGTTATGGTCCGTGAGCACCGGCGCGCTGCACCGAGAATTCAAGGGGACCGAGCGTGGCGCGGTTCTGGCAGTCGCCTTCTCTCCGGACGGGACCAGGATCGCCTCTGGGGAAGACAACGGCGTCGTTCGCCTTTGGGATGCGGCAGCGGGGAATGAACTCCTCGCGGCGAAAGGACATCGGGGGAAGACGTGCAGCGTAGCGTTTTCGCCAGACGGCAATACCTTCGTCTCCGCCGGTGCGGACGGCGTCGTTTGCCTCTGGGACGTGGCCGCCGGCACACTACTTCGCGATTTTGCAACGAATGAGAGGACGATGAGTGCCCATAGCGTCGCGATCTCTCCGGACGGAAAGACCCTTGCCTCGGGGACCGGCAACGGGACAATCCGCCTGTGGAACCTGGCCGGAGGCGGCGAGCCGACGATCATTAACAAGGCACATGGAGAGGCAGTGATCTCACTCGCCTTTATGCCTGAGGGGCAGAGCTTGATTTCCGGAGGAAGCCGATTCAAGCTGCTGCCGCACGAGGTTTACGAGAGATACGGCCGCGTGGTCTCAGAGATCAGGTTCTGGGAAGTATCTACGGGCAGGCTACTTCGAGAGCTGCAAGCGGGCGAACCTGATTGGGGAAGCTGCGCGCTTGCCCTTTCCAAAGACGGCAAGATCCTCGCAGGGGCGTACCAGGACAAGATCCGGCTCTGGCAGGTGGCCTCCGGCAAACCGGTCCGCAAGATCGTGAGGCCCGAGGGCTGGCGGGGCACCAGGACCCACGGACTGGCCCTCTCTGCGGACGGAACGATGGTGGCCGCGGCGGAAGATGACAAAGCAGCCCACCTCTGGGACGTGGCCACCGGAAATCCCTTGCTGGAGAATTCCGAAGTGCACCCGGAGGGCATCCGCTCGGTGAGCTACTCTCCGGACGGCAAGCTCGTGGCTACGGGAAGCTACAGGGACCAAACCGTGTTTCTCTGGGACGCGGCGACGGGAGGACAGGTTCGCAGCCTCTCCTTCAGCAGCAGCTCTTTCACTGGTTCCACTGTAAACGCGCTCACGTTTTCACGCGACGGCCGATTCCTTGTTGCCGGCGGGTGCGTGCGTGAGCGTTGTGACGAATTGAAGTTCATCGGCGGATTGAAAACCTGGGATCTCGCCACGGGCAAACCGGTACGCGAGGTCACGCTACCACACCGCGTCAGCGCGGCCGCCTTCTCGTCGGACGGCAAGACGCTTGCGGCGGCCACGTGGGATATGGATAGGTCTGGGATCAAGGTCACGAGCAATAGCACGATCTACATTTGGAAAGCAGCTACCGGTGAAGGACTTTTCAGGCTGACGCCGGACAATCCGTTTCCCTATCGGATTGTTGCCATGGCCTTCTCCCCGGACAACATCAACCTGGTCTCGGTGGACGAGGCCAGCGACGCCATCGTCTGGGACTTGTCAACGCGAAAACTCGACTCGAAGTTCACGGTGCGAAGCGGCTTCCGCCGCGCGGCCCTCTCGCCCAATGCAAAACACGTCGCAACCTGCGGCTTTTCTGACAGCACAGTCCTCGTTTGGGAAGTGGCAACTGGGAAGGAGGTCTCCAAACTGAACGTCCCGGGCAGCATAGGAAACGCTTTGGCATACTCTCCGGACGGCAAGGTCTTGGCGACAGCTTCAAGAGGGGCTATCGATACGCCGAAACGGTATCACTCTTGGATCCAACTCTGGGACGTGAGCACCGGTAACAGAATCGCCAAGTATGAGGCTCCCTACGAAACCGCCAGCAGGCTGGCATTCTCACCGGACGGCAAGGCCCTGGTTTCGGGGATGCAGAACGGCAGTGCCCTGGTTTGGGACGTTACCGGCGCATTGGACAAGTCGAAGCGTTGACCACGACGTGCCGCGCACCTTCCCACGTGTCAGATCCCAAGGCACTGACGCATCCGAGTAGCCCTGAAGGTTTGCTCGCCGGCAGAAGCCAACGCGTTTGCAGCGCAAACGCTCTGACGGGCAACCTTTCAGTGGCAGCGCTTGAGTCACCTACCGGGAGACCGCGGCCACGATCTGCTGCACGGCCGCCGCCGGCCCGAGCCGCTCGACGTTGATCACCAGATCGTAGAGGTGCGGGTCGTTGACGTCCTGGTGGAAGTAGCGGCAGACGAACTCGTGGCGGCCGCGGTCGATCTCTGCGATCAGCCGGCAGGCCTCCGCCCGGCTTAGTCCCTCGCGCCGCGTGATCTGCTCCGCGCGGTACTTTTTCGGGGCGATGATCCGCACCGCCAGTCCCTTGTCGCGGGGCAGGAGGAACTGCGCTCCGCGCCCGACCAGCACCACGTTTCCGTGGCGCACCGCCGCCAGCACGACCCGGCCCAGGTGGGCCACGTACTTGTCGTGGGTGATGATCTTGCGGTCCATCCAGGTGCCCAGCACGTTGTAGACCCAACTGCTTTGGGTCTCGTCGACCAGTTCCAGCATGCCGCGGGAGCAGCGGAACCGCTCGGCTACGCGGTCGAGCAGGTTTTTGTCGAGCACCTCCCAGCCCAGCTCTTGGCCGACCAATTGGGCGATTTCGCCGCCGCCGGCGCCCGCTTCGCGGGAAATGCTCAGATAACGCCCCAGACGTTCGGCCAGCCGATGGGGACCTTCGGCGCGGATCGCGCGGCCTTCGATCTCGGCCGTGAGCACCCAGGCCTGCATCTGGCGCTCCGCGGCGGCCAGGATTTTGGGCTCTTCACGGGTCTGCTCTTTCATAGTCCGCTCTCCCGAAAAGTCGGGGATCGTAGGCCCCCCTACGCTTCCTCTTACATTATAATCGGACTCGCACCGCACGCAAAGCCTTTTCTTGGCGTGCCGGTGCTCCATGCAGCGGGCTTCCTTGCCCGACAAGCCGCCGCCGGGGTAGAATCGGGCCACTATTCTAATCCCCCTAAAAAATACCCCCCAAGCGAGGAGTAGCCCCGTGTCGGTATTCGGCGGCGCAGTCCAGCGCCGAGCACCGCCGACGATTGGCCCAAAGAGATCTTCGTGCAGATCAGCGAAAACCACGTAGGTCAGGCGATCCGCACCGAAAAGTGGAAGTATTCGGTCCCTGCCCCCAACACATGATCCGATGAAACTGACTCGCGTGCTGGTTACGTTGGTCCTGTTCGGCGTGGGCTTCGCCTACATCGAGGCGGCGGTAGTCGTCTACCTCCGGGAGATCTTGCAGCCGGTCCGCCAAGAGCTGCTCGCCGGCACCCGGCACCACGAGGTCTTTCCGCTGCTCAGTTCGGAGCAGTTGCAGGCGGCCGGCCCGAAATACGTGCGGGCGGTGATGACCGAGCTGGGTCGCGAGCTCGCCACCCTGCTGACCCTGAGCGCGGTCGCCCTGGCTATCGCCCGCAACTTCCGCCAGTGGCTGGCCGGCTTCATGATCGCCTTCGGCGTCTGGGACGTCTTCTACTATCTGTTCCTGAGACTGCTGCTCGGCTGGCCGCAGTCGCTTCTGACCTGGGACGTGCTGTTTCTGTTACCCACCGTCTGGGCGGGACCGGTGATCTCGCCGCTGTTGGTCGCCGTGTCGATGATTGCCGCCGGGGTGGTCATCCTCCGGCGGGAAGCCCGCGGCCGGCCGGTTCGCTTCGCCTGGTTCCACTGGGCGGTGATCCTCGCCGGCGCTTTGATCATCATCGTGGCCTTCTGTTGGGACTGGCGAAACACTTCGGCCGGCCGCTGGCCCAATCCGTTCAACTGGCCGCTGTTCATACTGGGCGAGGCCATCGGAGCGGCCGGGTTTGGGCATGCCTTTTTGACGGGCCGGCCGGCTAAGTAATTGTTAAGGAAGATTTCCTCTGCCCAGTTTAGCCGCCGACGGTACGTCGGCGATAAGGTTGCCGGTTGCCGCGCCGACGTACCGTCGGCGGCTAAACGGGCAGCATGTTGCCAACGTTGTTTCTTTGCGCTCCCTACGGGTTGATCACGTTCTGTGGCCGGCCGTCGAGAAACGCGCTCAGGTTTTCTACCACCGTCCGCAGCAATCTTTCCCTGGCCGCCCTGGTTGCCCAGGCGATGTGCGGGGTAACGAAGCAATTCTTCGCACGCAACAGGGGATTGTCCGGCGGCGGGGGCTCCACCGAGAGCACGTCCAGCCCCGCCCCCGCGATGCCGCCCGAACCCAGCGCCGCGGCCAGGGCCTGCTCGTCGACCAGCGGGCCGCGGCTGGTGTTGATCAGAAACGCCGAGGTCTTCATCAAGGCCAAACGATGCTGATCGACCAACTGCTGCGTTTCGGGGGTCAAGGGGCAGTGGAGACTGACCACGTCGCTAAGGCGGAAGATCGCCTCCAGCTCGACGATCTCCACCCCCTCCGGGACGTCGGCGGGGACGACCGGGTCGCAGGCCAGCACCTCCATGCCGAAGGCCAGGGCCAGCCCCGCCGTGGCCCGGCCGATCCGCCCGAAACCCACAATGCCCATCGTCAGCCCGGCCAGCTCCACCAGCGGATAGTCCCAGTAACAGAAATCCTCGCACGCGGTCCAGCGCCCCTCGGCGACCGTTCGCCCGTGGTGCCCTACGTGCTGGGTAAGGTTCAGCAGGTGAGCGAAGACCATTTGGGCGACCGACTGCGTGCCGTAGGTGGGGACGTTGGTGACCGGGATGCCGCGCTCCCGCGCGGCCTGGCCGTCCACGACGTTGTGCCCGGTGGCCAAAACGCCGACGTATCTCAGCTTGGGAAGCTGGCGGATGACCTCGCGCGAGAGCACGACCTTGTTGACCAACACCACCTCGGCGTCTAAAGCCCGGGGTACGACCTCTTCCGGCCGGCTGCGGTCGAAGATTTCACAGGTTCCCAGCCCCTTCAACTCGTCCCAGCTCAGATCCCCGGGATTGAGCGTGTAGCCGTCGAGCACCACGATCTGCATGTTGGCAATTGCCAAGGAATCATCTCCTCTGCGTGGTTTAGCCGCCGACGGCACGTCGGCGATAACGTCGCCCGTTGCCGCGCCGAGGTGCCGTCGGCGGCCAAACGGGCCGGATGTTGCGAAGGCCGGCGCGGCTTACCACCGCCTGCCGGGCCGGAACAGGTCGCGCAACGAGCCGCGGCGCCGAATCCAGCGGCGGGTCTCCACCGGCGGGCTTGCGGCCACGGGCGCTTCCGGCTTCCGCTCCGCGGCGTTGTCGGCCACCCGCACGTCTCCCTGGCTGTGGTTGGTGATCCGCGCCTCGCCGCGGAACAGGTTGCCGCTGATCACGGCCCGCCCTACGGCCTTACCCAACGCGACCTGGGGCTTATCCTGCCGAAACTCGCAGCCGCGCACCAGCAGCGTGCCGCCGGCGGCCTCGATCGCGTGGCGTCCTTCGTCTTTGCTGTCCCATTGGGTAAACGTGCAGTCGCTGAAACCGACCGTCCCTTTCCCCGCCACCCGGGCGATCTGGCGGCAGGGGCCCCAAAAGGCACAGTTGGCGAAACGCACGCTTCCCCGGTTGGTCTCGGCCACCTCGACCATCGTCGGATCGGGGCCCTTAAAGGCCACGAACTGGCCGTTGGTGATCAGCAGGCCGTACGGCGCGCTCTGTTCGACCAGCACGCCGGTACAGCAGGCGTCGGCCCCCAACCCCAGGAAGTTGCCGTTACACATCCCCGACCTGCTACGGATGAACTTGTATCCGATCTTGTACCCGAAGCAAAACGTGTTGAGCACGTACTGCCAGTCGCTGCGGCCGAGGATGAACGCCTCGCCGTTCTGGAGTTGCCACTCGAAGAGCTTCGGCTTCGTGCTCCACCAGGGGTTGAAGTGGACGTTCTCGATCCGCCCGATGTCGTAGATGGCGTCCACCAAAATGCCGCGCCGCAGCGGCTGGCCGTGGACGTTGCGGATCAGGTGGCGCTCGTTCCGCGTGGCGTCGATCCCGTTGAACGGATTGAGCATCTCCACGTCGAGCACGGCCGGGTTCTTGCCCCGCATGGCGATGGCCCAAGGATACGGCTTGGGCACGTCGTTCACGTTCTGCTGCGGATAGTAGAGCACCACGCCCTTGAGCGTGCTGTTGGTCCGAAGCGTAATGAAGGCCGGTCCGTCCTCGCTGCCGGCACCCTCGGTGACCAGGAAGGTGGTGCCGTCGTCGGTGGGTTTGGGCAGTCCCCGGTCGCGGATCCCGTTGTGGGCGGGCACCGACTCCCAGACGCCCGAGAGGGTCACGCCGCGGGGCACGCGGAGGTGTCCGGCAAAGTAGTAAACGCCCCGCGGGGCCCGCACCGTGCCGCCGCCGGCCTTCCCCGCCGCGTCGAGTGCCTGTTGGAAGGCGGCCGTGTCGTCGGTCTTTCCGTCGCCCCGGGCGCCGTGGTCTCGCACGTTGTACACGTCGCTGCGGTCCTGCCCCAGTGCGCCGGCGGAGCTTACCATCGTAAGCAGCAGCACGAAAACGGGGACGTTCAGGGAGTTCTGCGTCTTGGTCATCTCAGCGGCCTCGCGGGGGGTGATTGCCGTGGTGGTCGGGGGATGCAAATCCGTGCCCAATATGATACCTTATTTCCCAGCCGTCCGAGTAGCATTTCGGGATTCCGGGAATTGTGCCTTGTTTAGCCCCGGCGCCCACGCCGGGGATTGGCGCCGTGTAGTCGCGGTGGCTGAACACGCCGTTCCCCGAATCATGAGAGCATCTTGGGCACTGAGAACTACTATAGAAATCATATCGGAGGGAGAGAACATGAACAAGGTGCTGGGATTGTTGGCCGCGGCGGCTGCGCTCACGTCGCCGGCGACGCCTGCGTCGGCCGCACGGGCCGAACAGCGCGAGGGGGAGATCCTCCGCCGCTGCGCGGGGCAAATCGAGAAAAACCGCAAGTCGGATGCCACCATCCGGCTGGTCGACGCCGCTGGCCGGCCGGTTGGCGGGGTCTCGATCCGAGCGGACCAGATCGGGCACGACTTCCTTTTCGGCTCGAACATCTACCGCTTCGAGCGTTTTATGACCCAGGCGGACAACGCCGCCTACAAGCGGCGATTCGAGGAGCTGTTCAACGCCGCCACCGTCGGCTTCTACTGGCGATCGTACGAGCCCCAGCGCGGCAAACCTTGCTACCCCTACACCGACCAGGTCGTCGCCTGGTGTGCCGAGCGCGGCATCCGCATGAAGGGGCATCCGCTGTTGTGGGGTAACCGGGCGGGAATCCCCACCTGGTCCGACGGCCAGCCGCCGCCCGAGGTCCAGCGCCAACGGGTCGAACAGATCATCCGCCGCTACCACGGCAAGATCGACCTCTGGGAGGTGGTCAACGAGGCGTCGCACATCCGCCGGCCCAGGATCGACCAGCCCTACCGCTGGGCCCGCGCGGCCGATCCCAGGGCCTATCTGATCGTCAACGATTACCACGTGATGGCCGACGGATATCCGCCCTTCTTCAAGCTGCTCAGCGAGGCCAAGGCCAATGGCGTCCCGTTCGACGGGATCGGCATCCAGGCCCACGAGCCCCGTACGATGCGATTTCCGCTGGAGCGGGTTTGGCAGATCCTGGACCACTACGCCACGCTGGGCAAGGAGCTGCACATCACCGAGTTCACGCCCTGCTCGAGCGGAAAGCAGATCACCGGCTCGCACCTTGACGGCGTCTGGGACGAGGCGGCCCAGGCCGACTACGCGGTGAAATTCTACCGCGTCTGCTTCGCCCATCCGGCGGTGGTGGCCGTGACCTGGTGGGACCTCTGCGACAACGGCTCCTGGCTCGAAGGCGGCGGGATGCTCCGGGCCGACATGACCCCCAAGCCGGTCTACAACCAACTCAAACACCTCATCCACACCCAGTGGAAGACCCGCGCCGCCGGCAAGACCGACGCGGCAGGGAGCTTCACCTTCCGCGGCTTCCACGGGACCTACCGGATCGTGGCCGAGGCCAAGGGCAGCCGTGTGGAGAAGGAGTTTCGTCTGAAAAAGGACGCCCCGAACGAACTGACGATCACGCTGCCCGCAACGTCCGCTCCGTGAACCGCGACCAGAGAGTCAAACGCAAGGGAACGTGAGACGCATCAAGGAGCAAAGGACGCGGAACAACCCGAACTCCACCGTGCAGGAGCCCGCGTTGGCGGCCAGGATGCTCATCGAGGCTCACCCGCCCAGCACGTCCCTCAGTTCCCCCAGCCCTTTCTGGGTCCGCTGCTGCTGGTCTGAGACTTCTTCCAGGTCGCTCCGCAATTGCGCAAGTTGCGAGCGGAGCTCCTCGATTTCGCGCCGCAGGGGCTCGACGGCCGTCGGCTCGGCGGCAGGAGCCGCAGGTTGGGAAGCCGGCGCCGGCGGGAACGGCTCACCGGCGGGTACGGTCCGCTCCACGGGGCCCGCAGGGCCATACGAAGCGGCCGGGGCGACCTGCCCGTACTGGGCCTCGAGGCCTTCGAGTTCGCCGGGCTGGCAGAGCGCGTGGGTGACCACGTGGCCCCGTCCCTCGGGCGTCAGCGGAATCACCAGCCCTTTGGACTTCAGCGACGCCAGCACCGGCCTGAGCGCGGCCAGGTCGCTGATCGGCTCCATGCGGGCGGCGCGGGCGCGCAATTCGCCTTGGGTCTGGGCGCCCCGCAGGAGCAGCTCCGCCATCACGGCCAACTCGACCTTCTCGACGCCCAGCCACTCGTAGAGGTAGTGGCGGTACTTCGTCACCCGGCCGTAGCCTTCGATCATTCCCACCGCACCCAGATCCCGCAGCCGGTCGAGCGACTCCTCCACGTCCTCCGGCTCGAGGTTCATCACCGGCGAGCGGTTGCTCTTCTGGTTGCAGGCCGTGCGGATCGCGTTGAGCGACATCGGATAGCCGCTGGGGGTGGTTTTGGCCTTCTCGGCCAGCACGCCGGCCACCCGGCGGTCGATCGCACCGAGCGGCTGCCATCGCGGTGGCGCTTCCGCCGGTTGCGGCCCGGTCGAATTGTCGTGGTTCATCGGCTGATCTCCGGGAGCTGGCATAGCCCGATGCCGGGAGCATCTCCATTGATACCAGCTACCTGCCACCCTGTAAATGCCCCTGGCCGGCCAGGCTGATCACCAACGGCGCGATCGGTTCACCGCGCTTGCCTGCGGCCGTTACGGTCACCTCCAGCCGGGCGGTCGCCGCAAGCGTCCCGCTGAGATCCGCCTCCCAGGCCACGTCCGCAAACCCCTCGGCCGGCACGTTGGCGGGGCGAGTCTGCGGGCCAATCAGGCGTGCGGATGCTGCGGAAAAGGCCAGCTTCAGCGTCAGCTCGCGCGGTTGCGCAGAGAGATTGAACACGCGGACTTTCAGCGGCAGCCTGCCCGGCGCGTTGGCCAACAGGCGATACCCGTCCGACTTGCACTGCATGACATTCGCGTCCGCCTCGAACCGCAACACGATCGGCGAGGGCGACGGTCGGTGGGGCGGTTTCCGCTGGGCGATCTTCCAGAGACGCATGGCCGGGGTATCGGTTTGCAGGCGGTCGCCGAGCTGCTGGCGGTCGAGCCAGACGTAAGTCAGCCCGTCGGGAACCGGCACGCTTCCTTCCCCGCCCGCTTCCAGGCGCCGGCCGTCGATCCCCTCGATGCGCAAGGCCGGCAGGCCCAGCTTCACCTTGGCCTTCACGTGGGGCCGGCCGGTGTAGAGGACCGCCAGCGTCTGGCGATCGTCGCCGAAGACGCGCGCCCGCCGGAGCGCGGCGTCGTCGCACTTCAGGTCGCCCAGGTATCGCTTGTGGGCAAGCAGCGAGACCAGCCGCGCATAGGCCGCCATCGACCGCAGCGGCGTCGCCCGGCGGCCCATCATCCCAAAGTTGCTTTCCCGCTCTTCGTAGAAGGGATAGACGAACGAGAAGTAGCGGGCGACGCCGCCGGCCCGGGCCTCGACGGCCTTCATGGTGATGTCCAGCGCGCTCAGCGCGTCCTGGTCGACCGGCGGGCGGTCGGGCCCGCGCTTCCAGGGCCGGCCGCACTCGGTCAGCCATAACGGCATCGCCTCCCGCCGATGGGCCCGCAGCCACAAGCGGTAGTTGCCGATCAGCGCCTCCATCTCGGGGGCCCGGCCGTAGGTATGGAAACTCACCGCGTCCACGCAGTCCAACATCCCGTTGTCCGCCGCGGTCTTCAGGAAGGCCCGGTTGCAGTGGGCAAACACCCCGCCGACCAGCGGCAGGTCGATCCGCTCGCGGGCGAGCGCATAGGCAATCGCCTTGACCAGCGGCACGTACTGGTCGGCCGAGAGGTTGGCCCCGAAGTGGATGTCCGGCTCGTTCCAGACCTCCAAGGCCCCCCAAGTGGGGCGCCATCGGGCAGCGATCTGCCGCCATGCCCGAGCGCTGCCCACCAGATCCTGCGGGTACTTGCCGATCCTGCCGGGCCAGCCGGGGGCGTCGTGGAACATCTCCAGGACCTCGACGCCGTGGTCGGCGTGCAGCCGGCGGATCGTCTCGTAGCGGCCGCCTCCTTCCCAATTCCACTTCCCGTCGGCCGGGTTGATCTGCGACCAGCTCAGCCGCTCGCGCGACATGGCCACGCCGCTGCGGCGCAACACCTTGATCAGTCCCTGGCGCACGTCGCCGCCACGCACCAACCAGGATAGCGCACTGTCGATCGAGAAGAAGGGGTCCCGCCGGCCTGCGTACGCCGGCAGCGACACCAGGCCGAATCGTTGGTTCGTGGCGGGCAGCTCGAGGTCGTAGAACCCTTCTGCCAGCTTTACGGTGGCTTCGAGCGTGTTTCCGGCCGCGAGCTTTGCCTGGCCCGAGGCAACCGGCTTGCCCCAGTAGTCGCGAATCGCATATTCGACCGGCCCGGCCAGCTTGCCCGACTCGACGTTCCACCGCAGGACCGATGGCTCGTCGGGCACAACGAAGAACCGCTCCACGCCGGCCGGCTTCAACGTCGCCCCGCTCAGTATTTGGGTCCAGGCCAGCAGCGCAACCAACGGCAGCATCCGTTTCACGACTGGCACTCCCGCGCTGATGTTTCTTGGCATTTCTCAGACACCTCCCTTGTTTCTGGAGCACTTTCGCCCGGCCACGACGCCGGTACTTTCCATCGAGAGTATACACGAATCCATCACCGCTTGCAGGCAGGTCAATGCCAAGACGGCAATGGCGAAAGCCAGTGTACGGGGCGGGGCAAGAGAGTCTGCGCCCTAGCACCAAACGGTTTTCGGGCCGAGTTGCGTTAACTTTGAGATCTCACAC
>CAZUAM010000133.1:0-6244 GCA_964618095.1 uncultured Planctomycetaceae bacterium
CGCTTCGAACACCTCAAGCAGGAGGCGGCCGGAACTCCCGGCGACCGCCGGTCCCACCTTCTCGGCGAGCTCAGCTGGCCGGCGGCCGAGCGACGCTTGAAGGAGGTCGACGTCGCCCTGCTGCCGGTGATCGAAGAAGCCGGCGGCACCTTCTCCGACTGGCAAGGCCGCCGCACCGTCCACTCCGGCCAGAGCATCGCCACCAACGGCCGAGTCCACGACGAGGCGCTGGCGTTGATCCGCAGCAGCGGGGAAGGACGAACCGCAACGGAGAACGGCTAGGGGGCCGCTTCTTCCTCTTCTCCTGGCTGGGCATCCGTTGCTGTCCGCCGCTTCTCATAACCCGGCCACTCAACCGCTTCCGTCCAGAGGACCCTATCGTCACGGAGAAACCAGACGTAGAGCTTGCCGGGCTGGACAAAATCCTCCCGGGGCAAATCGAGGTACAGCAGCTTTTTGTTGATCGCCCACGCCGGCAACAGACAGTACACCGCCGTGGTGCCGGGGGCCGGTTCCTTGGCCGCGAACCGGTGGACCACGCACACCGACGGTTTTCCCAGGGAGTTCCGCCTGCCGAGGATCTCGAACTCGACCTCCTTCTCCGTCAGCGGCTTCCGCACTTTCCCGCCCGCCGACGCGTCCTCAGCGCGATACAGCGTCACCTTGACTTCGCCCTTCATGTACTCGTTGACGAAGAACAGCGGCCGGACGACGGAAGGGCCGGGATCCTTGCCGGTGACCAGGCGGACCTCGACCGAGGGCCGGCGGTGGACTTTCCACGGGTAGTCGATGACCAGGGCCCGCTCCCCGCCCCGCCGTTTCACCAGGGAGACGCACGAGGTGGCTTTTGGCCGGCGGGCGGTCGGTGGGGCACGGGGCGGCACCCCCGCCGTGGCTGCCCCTCCCGGACAAGTCACCAACACTGCCAGAAGCAGGAGTGGGAGACGAGTTCGCATAGGCAAGCTCCTTTCCGTTGCCGGTGGGCCGACTGAGCCGGCCCTACAACTCCATTGTATCTTGCCTGGCCGGCCAAGGCACCAAAGGTTGCCCGACGGCCGCCGTTCCCCCTTGCGACGTCCGGCGGAGTGGGTATATTGGATGTTTCTCTACTATCGGCAACCTTCCTCTGAGGGGAACTTCAGATGGCTCGTGTATGCGAAGTGTGTGGAAAGGCGCCCAGGATGGGCAATTCGGTCGCCCATCGTGGTAAGCCCAAATACCTCGGGGGAGTGGGCACCAAGATCACCGGCATCTCCCGCCGGCAGTTCAAGCCCAATTTGCAGAAGGTCCGCGTCACCACGCCCAACGGGACGCACAAGTCGATGCGAGTGTGCACCCAGTGCATCCGCAGCGGGGCCATCACCAAGAGGGTCCACAACGCCCCGTTCAAGATCCCCAAGTCGACCGAAAATACCGAGAAGAAGGAGTAGGCCGCCGCCGGCAAACACCGTGGCGGCCGCCACCCAATGCCGTTTAGCGGCCGCCGGCAAACATCGTGGCGGCCGCCATCCAACGCCGTTTAGCGGCCGCCGGCACGGCGGCCTGCGGTTTAGCTCTCGGTTCCAGTCATGGCAATCTCGCGCAAAGAAATCGAAAAGGTCTCCCTGCTGGGCCGCCTGCTCCTCTCGGAACAGGAACTCGACAAGATGACCACCCAGCTCGGCCAGATCCTGGACTACATGGACCTCTTGCGGGAGGTGGATACCGAGCAGGTCGAGCCAATGGCCCACGCGCTGGACGTCTCCGATGTGTTCCGCACCGACCAGCTTCGGCCCAGTCTCGAGCGCGAGCAGGCCCTGGCCAACGCCCCCAGCCGCGACAAGGAGTGCTACCTGGTTCCCGCCGTGCTGGGTGAAGTGTAGGTGGTCTTCCCGGCTGTAAAGCCGCGACCAGCGGTCGCGGGTTTGCATGGAGCAACGATGGCCCTGATCGATCAGACCGCCACAGAGTTGTTGGCCCAGCTCACCTCGGGCCAAGTCACCTCGGTCCAATTGACCCGGGCGTTTCTCGACCAGATCCGGCGTCACGACGACGCGGTGAAGGCATTCCTCCGCGTCGATCCGGAAGCCGCGTTGGCCCGGGCGCAACAGATCGACAAACGTCGCAAGGCCGGCAAGCCGATCGGACGCCTGGCCGGACTGCCGGTGGCCGTAAAGGACCTGCTCTGCACCCGGGGCGAGCCGACCACCTGCGCCTCGCGGATCCTCGAAGACTTCCGCCCGCCCTACGACGCCGCGGTGATCGCCCGACTCAAGGCGGCCGACGCCGTGCTGATCGGCAAGACCAACATGGACGAGTTTGCCATGGGCGGGTCGAACGAGAATTCGGCCTTCCAGATCACCCGCAACCCTTGGGACCTCGAGCGGATCCCCGGCGGCTCCAGCGGCGGAGCGGCCGCCTGCCTGGCCGCACGGATGGCCCCCTTGGCCGTCGGCAGCGACACCGGCGGCTCGATCCGCTGTCCGGCCGGACTCTGCGGTGTCACGGGCATGAAGCCTACCTACGGCCGGGTCAGCCGCTACGGCCTGGTGGCCTTTGCCAGCAGCCTGGACCAGATCGGCCCGTTGGCCCGCACGGCCGAAGACGCCGCGTTGCTGCTGGAGGTCCTCGCCGGCCACGATCCGGCCGACTCCACCTCGATCAACCTGCCGGTGCCCCACTACGCCCGGGCGGTGCGGCAGCCGCTTGAAAACCTGCGGATCGGGCTGGTGCCGGAGCATTTCGGCGAGGGACTCGATCCCGAGGTCGAGGCGGCCGTTCGCAAGGCGATCTCCGTCTACCGGTCGCTGGGGGTGAAGGTCAAGGAAATCTCTCTGCCGCACGGCAAATACGCCGTGGCCGCCTACTACATCATCGCCCCCTGCGAGGCCTCCAGCAACCTGGCCCGATACGACGCCGCTCACTACGGCTATCTGACCAACCAGAAGCAGATGGCGGCCGAGCTGGAAGCCGAGCGCAATAAGCTCGCCGAGGCCGGCGACCAGCCGGGTCTCGATGACCTCGACAATCCGCTGATTCGCATGTACCGCCGCAGCCGGGCCGAGGGTTTCGGCGCCGAAGTCAAACGCCGCATCATGCTGGGCACCTACGCCCTGAGCGCCGGCTACTACGAGGCCTACTACAAGAAGGCGCTGAAGGTACGGCGGCTGATCCGTCGGGACTTCGATCGGGCGTTCCAGGAAGTGGACCTGATCGCCGGCCCGGTCACCCCCACGCCCGCCTACCGTATCGGCGAGAAGATCGACGACCCGCTCTCGATGTACCTGTTCGACCTCTACACGGCCAGCACGAACCTGGCGGGCATCGCCGGGATCTCGATCCCCTGCGGCTTTAGCCCCGACGGCTTGCCCATCGGCCTGCACCTCCAGGCCCCGCCCTTCGAAGAAGAACGCCTCCTCCGCGCCGCCCACATGTTCCAGCAGGCGACCGATTGGCATACGCGGAAGCCGACGCTAAACTGAAGTATCCGGGAGACTCGGTATGAAATCGCCTCGCCGCTGCTAGTACGTCGAATCGGCGTGCAAGGGAGGGGTCTATGCCAATGATGTTCAATATGCTCTTGCGTGAAGCCGGCTTAGCTTTGGCCGATGTCCGTCTCTTGCGTCACAAGGACAAGCGAGCCGCAAAGGGACGTACTCCATACGAATTGTGGCGCGACAACCGTCAACAGTTCGACCTGTACCAAGCGACTCAGAGAGTAGGAAACCGAGATAAGCTCAGGGCGCCGTGCTGGGCCTCGTTCCTGGGCACACCCAGCGATGAGACGTTGTTTGTTGGACTCTACGGCGTGAAGTACCGAAGGCTTTTGGAACAAGACACCCCGAAGCCCCATATGGATGGTGTGGACAAGGCGGGTAGTTGCGATGTCTACGAGCTGACGCTGGTGCAAGACTTCATCGATCTGGTCGGCAAGCTATACATAGATTGGGGGCCAGGAAAGCGCTCTTGGATTCAACGAGCTGACCGGAAAGAAAAGCGGATCACAGAGTTGCGCACGGAGTTCAAGGAACCCGACTTCCCTGGCTTTTTGAACTTCATGGAGCCACTCTCGAAGCTCGACACGCTCCCGAAGGGCTGGATTGAGACGCTGCGATCCTCCAAAGGAATCTACTTGCTCACATGCCCGAAGACAAAGGAGCAGTATGTTGGCTCAGCGACTGGTGAGGAAGGCTTCTGGGGTCGCTGGCAAGACTACGTCCAAACCGGCCACGGCGGTAACGTGGCTCTCAAACGGCGGGGTCACAGGGATTACCAGGTGTCGATCCTCGAAGTTGCGGGAACAGCTGCGACAACAGACGACATCATCAAGATGGAAATGCGGTGGAAGTTGAAACTGCAAAGCCGGGAGATGGGCTTGACCCGCAACTGAGGGTCAAGGGTGGGACTTCGTCTGAAACGAGGAGACATCTCATGGAGATCGTCACAATGGGCAAAGTCGCCGTCCCGGCGAGGATCGAAAACCTTCAGGACATTTACCTGGCAGAGAGCGGCGCCCTATCGCCGGAGCAGATTCGGGCAGTCGACGTAAACGACGCGTTGGTCGACACCGGCGCAACGCTCCTTTCGGTTCCCCGAAGGCTGATCCAACAGTTGGGGTTGAAGCGCACACGCTCGCGGAGCGCGCGGACCGCCGCCGGCACCGTCGAGTTTGGGATCTTCCAGCCGGTACGGCTGACCGTCCAGGACCGCGATTGTATCGTCGAAGTAGCCGAAATCCCTGACCAATGCCCTGTGCTCATCGGCCAGGTTCCCCTGGGGCTTCTCGACTTCGTGGTCGACACGGCGGGCCAGAAGCTCATCGGCAACCCGGATCACGGTGGCAAGCAAATGATCGACATGTTCTGAGGATTGTGCTGTCTTCGCGACGGACCGGCACTTGATTCCCCAGGGCATGATCGAGGTGATGCCATGAATCTTCAAACTCAGCGGGAACTGGAAGTCACCCGGAACAAGTTGAAAATGCTCGAAGAGCAGTACGAGGCAACCCGAAACAAATCGGGCACGGACGAGCATGTGCGAGAGTTGACACTGCAATCGCTCGGGAAGCTCATCAATCAACTCAAAGAAGAAATCGTCCCATACGAGAGCAGGATCAGTGCTCAGTCAAGAGATACGTAGCGACGACTTACCATGAGCAGTCGGCCTTACGAAATCATCATCGGCCTGGAAGTCCACGTGCAATTGTTGACCCGCAGCAAGCTGTTCTGCGGGTGCAGCACGGAGTTCGGGGCCCCGCCCAACACCCAGACCTGCCCGGTCTGCATCGGCATGCCGGGGGTGCTGCCGGTGATGAACCGCCGGGCGTTCGAGCTGGCCCTCAAGACCGCCGTGGCCCTGAACTGCCGGATCCCGCGGTTTACCAAGTGGGACCGCAAGCAATACTACTACCCCGACCTGCCCAAGGGATACCAGATCAGCCAGTTCGACCTGCCTTTGAGTCTCGACGGATACCTGCCGATCAGCGATCCCAAGGGGGCCTTCGAGCCCAAGCGGATCGGCATCATCCGCGCCCACCTGGAAGAAGACGCCGGCAAGAGCATGCACGACGAGGTCTCGGGCACGGCCGACAGCCGGATCGACCTGAATCGGACCGGCACCCCGCTGCTGGAAATCGTCAGCCAGCCCGATCTCCGCTCGCCCGCCGAGGCCAAGACCTATCTCACGGAGTTGAAGCTGCTGTTGAACTACCTGGGCGTTTCCGACTGCAACATGCAGGAGGGGAGCCTGCGGGTAGACGCCAACATCAACCTCCACATCGACACGCCCGACGGAATCGTGGCCACGCCGATCGTGGAAGTAAAGAACATGAACAGTTTCCGGGCAGTGGAGCGGGCGCTGGAGCACGAAGCCCGGCGGCAGTACGACCTCTGGCAGCGGACCGGACAGAAGCTGGGCGACGTGCCCAAGGAAACCCGCGGCTGGGACGAGTCGGCCCAGCTCACCCGCGGACAACGCTCCAAGGAAGAATCGAGCGACTACCGCTATTTCCCCGAGCCCGACCTGGTGCCGGTCACCACCACCGAGGAGGACGTCGAGCGGGTGCGGGAGTCGCTGGGCGAGCTGCCCGCCGCGCTCCGCAGCCGGCTGGAAGAAACCTACGGCATCACGCCCTACGACAGCGACGTGCTGGTCAACCAGGGCCGGGCCTTGGTCGACTACTTCGTGGAAGTGGCCGAGGCCTGCGGCGACGGCAAGCAGGCCGCCAACTGGGTCCAGCAGGACGTGCTGCGAACGCTCAACCAGC
>CAZUAM010000133.1:6254-12967 GCA_964618095.1 uncultured Planctomycetaceae bacterium
TCGACATAGCGCAGTTCCCCGTCTCCTCCGCGGTGCTGGCCGAGTTGATCTCGTTGATCCGGGCGGGCAAACTCCCCGGCAGCCGCGGCCGTGAGGTGTTCGAGGCGATGCTCGAGTCGGGCAAATCGCCGCAGCAGGCCATGCAGGGCTTGGGCATCCAGCAGGTCGACGAGTCGGCCCTGGAGGACCTCTGCCGGGAACTGGTCCAAGCCAACCCCAAGGTCGTCAGCCAGGTCAAGCAAGGCAAGCTCAAGGCAGCCGGCGCGCTGATCGGCCAGGCCAAGAAAAGGAACCCCAATATCAATCCCAGCCGCGTGCGCGAGATCTGCCTGGAGCTGATTCAAGAGATCGAGTGAAAGCGCGACGCGTGGGGGGCCCTGGCGTCCGCAGCAAAGCTCAGGTATAATGGAACAGGGCTAGCACGAGGGGTATATACCCCGACTTCCGATGGCCGCCAGATAGAGACCAGTCCAGCCATGAACGATCGCGCGACCCGCTGGAATCGTGTGCGGGAGACGGTTGAGCACCTTACGCCGGCGCAAAAGCTACGCCTGATTGAGGAGTTGGCCCGGTCACTCCACGCATCGACTGCTGAGGCAAAGCCTGCAGATCATCAGACAAGCCTGGAACGCCTCCGGCGCGAGCTGGCCGGTTTGCCCGTTCACAATCCTGCCGACGGCTTTTCCAACCGCGACCATGATCACGAGTTGTATGGAGAGCGGTGATGGTTTTCGTTGACACGGGCGCGTGGTTCGCGGCCTTTGTGCCCAACGATCCAGATCACGAAGCTGCCAGCGCCTGGCTCTCGCAAAACACGGCTACGCTCGTAACCACCGACTATGTGCTGGATGAACTGTTGACGTTGCTGAAGCGCCGCGGCGAGTTCGATCGGGCGCTGCGATTGGGCGAGCACCTACTCAGGGGCAGGATCGCGCGGTTCGAGTGGGTCACGCCGCCCGACGTGGAGGCCGCCTGGGAGATTTACCGACAGTTTCGTGACAAAGCATGGAGCTTTACCGATTGCACCAGCCGGGTCGTGATCGAGCGATTATCGATCAGCGCCGCCTTCGCCTTCGATCAACACTTCCGGCAGTTTGGCAACGTGACGGTGGTCCCGGCGTGAGTTGCCAGAGAAGACGTGAGCACGATCACCCTCACCACCGACTTCGGCAGCGGCAGCCTCTACACGGCTGCGATGAAAGGGGTGATCCTCTCGATCAACCCCGCCGCCAACGTCGTCGACATCTCGCACGAGATCCCACCCCAGGACGTCCGCCAAGGGGCCGTGGTGCTGGACGACGCCAGCGGCTGGTTTCCCGAGGGCACGATCCACGTGGCGGTGGTCGATCCCGGGGTTGGTACCCAACGGGCGATCGTCTACGCCCGGATCGGCAAGCAGGACTACATCGCGCCGGACAACGGGCTGCTGAGCCGCCTGGCGGCCCGGACGCCGCCGGCAAAGGTCATCCGGCTGAACAAGCCGCAGTATTGGCTCAAGTCCGTTTCGGCCACCTTCCACGGCCGCGACATCATGGCCCCGGTGGCCGCCCGGCTCAGTCTGGGTCTCGACCCGGAGCGGTTGGGCCCGGCCGTCGAGAAACTGGCAGGTCTCCATTGGCCGAAGGTCCGCCAGACGCCCAATAAGATCGAAGGCGTGGTGCTCCAGATCGACTCCTTCGGCAACCTGATCACGAACATCGGCGCGGAGATGCTCGCCGGGCGGCCCACCGACGAACGGGTGTGCGTGGTCTGCAACATCTACGAGACCTGGGGCATCTTCCATACCTACGCCGACCAGCCCCGCGGGACCTTTATTGCCCTGATCGGTTCCGGCGGCCGCCTGGAGCTGGCCGTGGTGGGCGAAAACGCCGCCCAGATGCTGGGTATCGAGGTCGGCACGCCCGTGGTGGTGGCGTGGGAGTAGTCGATGACCGTCGAGTTGCGGCTAGTCGTCGCGGCGTTGTGGTGTTCAGATGATTATGACGATCGTCCACTCGCGACCAACGGTCGCGGCTTGATGCGAACCCGTTTAGCAGCCGCCGACGCGGCGGTCTTGTCCTCTTGTGCACGAACCGACCCCCGAACAACTCGAGACCTGGGACCGCCGGCTCGTCTGGCACGCCTTTACCCAGATGGCCGAGTACGAGCCGCTGATCCTGGAGCGGGCAAGCGGCTGCGTGCTGGTGGACATCGACGGCCGGGAGTACATCGACGGAGTCAGCAGCCTCTGGTGTAACATCCACGGACATCGGCACCCGAAGCTCGACGCCGCGATCCGCCGGCAACTCGACCGGGTAGCGCACGTCACCTCGCTGGGCAGCTCGAACCCCACGACCATCAAGCTCGCCCGGCGACTGGTCGACCTGGCCCCGCCGGGGCTTCAGCATGTCTTCTTCTCCGACGACGGGGCCACGGCCGTGGAGGTGGCCGTCAAGATGGCCTTTCAGTATTGGCGGCAGCGCGACGACCCGCGGCCGGAGAAGACCTGCTACCTGGCCCTGGGCGAGGCCTATCACGGCGACACGCTGGGCAGCGTCAGCGTCGGCGGCGTGGAGCGGTTCCACGCCATGTTCCGGCCGCTGTTGTTCGAGACCCTGCGGCTCCCCACGCCCGATCCCTATCGCACGCCCCCCGGTGTCACGCCGGAAAACCTGCTTCGGTACCATCTCGACCAGGCCGAACAGGTGCTGGCTCAGCACCACCAGCGGATCGCCGCGCTGGTCATCGAACCGCTCGTGCAGGCGGCCGCCGGGATGATCGTCCATCCGCGGGGTTACCTGCGAGGCGTGCGGGAATTGACGCGCCGCTACGACGTGCTGCTGATCGCCGACGAGGTGGCCGTGGGCATGGGACGCACGGGCAAGATGTTCGCCTGCCAGCACGAAGACGTCTCGCCCGATCTGCTCTGCCTGGCCAAGGGTCTGACCGGCGGATACCTGCCGCTGGCCGCCACCCTGACCAGCGACGAGATCTGGCGGGCGTTCCTGGGCACCTACGCCGAGAGCAAGACCTTCTTCCACGGCCATACCTACGGCGGCAATCCCCTGGGCGCAGCCGTCGCGCTGGCCACCTTAGAGGTCTTCGAAGAGGAGCAGACACTCGCCCGGCTGCCGGAAAAGATCGCCCGGCTCGCCGAGCACCTCCAGCGGATCGGCAAGTTGCCGCACGTCGGCCACGTCCGCCAGTGCGGGCTGGTGGCCGGCATCGAACTGGTCCGCGACCGGGCAACCAAAGAGCCGTACCGCTGGGAAGAAAGACGCGGCCAGCGGGTCTGCGATCACGCCCGAAGCGAAGGCATGCTGTTACGGCCGCTGGGCAACGTGCTCGTGATCATGCCCCCACTGGCGATCACCCTGGAGCAATTGGACAAGATCGCCGAAGCCGTGGAACGGGGAATCGTGAGGGAATGCTGAATTCTGAATACTGAATGCTGAATGATGAATGGGCCGCAAGCGCTGTCCCGTTTAGCCGCCGCCGGTACGGCGGCGCGACGTTTGTTACCGTCGTCCGTGACCGTCGTGGACTATCGCATTGACCATGGCTGACCGACCCTGGTACCACAGAGGACTTAGGTTCCAATGCACCGGCTGCGGCGCCTGCTGTATCGGCGCGTCGGGGTACGTATGGGTCAACAAGGCTGAAATAGAAGCGATGGCTTCGCTGCTGGGGTTGGAGGTGGAGAAATTCGAAAGCAGGTACGTCCGCCAGGTCGGTATACGCAAGAGCCTGGTCGAGTTTCCCAACGGCGACTGTGTCTTCTTCGACAACCAGAGCCGCGGCTGCCAGGTCTACGAGGTTCGTCCGCGCCAGTGCCGCACCTGGCCGTTCTGGGCGTCGAACCTCCGCACCCCGGAGACCTGGCAGCGGACGTGTCGGGACTGTCCGGGCGCCGACCACGGGCCGCTGGTTTCCCTGCCTGAGATCCGGGCTCGGTTGGAAGTGATGCACGTTTAGCTCGTCTGCAGGGCCAATCCCCTCCCGGATGTTCTGGTCGTGCGGATTGTAGGGTCTGGCTTGAGTTTTCCGATCAGGCAGCCGATATAGGGTTGCAGCCTCGGGGAGTTGCCGGTGCTGCTGCGCTTTTGTCGCGTGAGACTGACCGGAGAGGATCTGGGGATTCTTCCCGTTAGTCCTTGTCAGCAAAGGACTTGAGGAACCAGGCCCCCCGCGGCGCCCCACCTGGGACGGGTTAAGCTCTTTGACAATAAGCACTTACGGCGATTCGGCCGGGTCCGCGACACCGGCCGGATGGCGAATGATGACCGCCAGAAGGGCCCAACTTTGCCGCTGGGCGCGGTTGATTGATCTTGACTCTAGTCGTTACGGGGCCTACACTTGGAGCGTGAATTGACGCCCCGCAAGATCCCATCCTGAGCCTGCGACGGCCCCTTCTGACAGGAGAATCGAGTCGTGACCAAGAAAGAGATCGTTCGGACCATTTCCGAAGAAATCGGGCTGACACAGTTGCAGACCAAGGAGATCGTTCAAAAGACCTTCAACGCCATCGTGGAGACCCTGGTCAAAGACAGGCGGATCGAGCTTCGCAACTTCGGCGTCTTCGAGGTCAAGCGACGTGCACCCCGTAAGGCCCGCAACCCTCGTACCAGCGAGAAGGTCTTTGTGCCGGCAAAGTACGTGGTCACGTTCAAGCCCGGCAAGGAAATGGAGGAACGAGTTCGGGAGCTGGAGCGGCAGGCAGCGGAGGCTGCCCAGGCGGGTCAATCCGAGCCGGTGGAGAGAGAAGCCTCACCAGCGCCTGTTCCCGAAACACTAGGCGCGTCAACAGGTTACGGCCCGCGTACGAGCGAGTCGTGACGATTCGTTAGGGGCAGACTTCCCGGCCGGACCCTTGAAAACCAAGGGCAGCCCGCCACGTTGCCTTTAGCTGCAAGACCCGGCTTGTTCGCTCTCTGGGCAACGGAGAAACCCGCAATTCTCCCGCCCCGTAGAAGCATCCCCCCCTGGACAGCCGGCCACTGTTGCCCCACACGCAAGAAAACACGCTTTTCGCCAGTTTCGCCACTCCGGTCCGCCAAGATTGTTGGCCAGCAGGATCCAGCCGGGGACGCGACGCAAACGATCCGGAGTGCGAGAGGATTCGTCTCAAGGAGGAGCTGTCTTATGCGCAGACTGCTATTGGCTTTGGCGTTTGGCCTGTTGCTGGGTACGACCGCCGGGTGCATCATCCCGGCCTATTCGGCCGACCCGGTTCGCCGAACGCAACAACTGATCTTCACATCCGAAAACCTCCGCCTGATCTTGGACGAGTGGGAGCGGCTCTGGATGCTGGATCAACCCGATCACATGACGCCGTATCGGACGCACGGCGGGTTGATCTGAGTTGAGGCGCGGAAACTCCGCGCAACGAACGCTTCGCCACGTGTCTGGAGTCTGGCCCAAGTGGTTGGCTGACCTTCACTTAGCCTAAGTGCCCACAGGTGCCGGCGGCATCTTGCCCGCCCTAACCCGACGAGGTTTGGCGGACCGAAAATGCCGCCGGCAAGCCACCCACGGTACTCGGCGAGAGCTTCTCCCGGCCGCTGAAATTGACAGGGGGCGGAGCGGGCGACTACACTGACCGTTTTGGACCTTCGACTGAGGCCTCTGGGCGACTTGTTCGCAGGTTCTTGAGTTTCTTCGTCGCCGCCGCAGTTCGTTGGAGCTGCCGCCGCTGCCCGGTGTTCCGGGCACCGCTTCCTTGCCGCCAGGGTATCGAACGAACGTGAATCCCGCGGACGTCCAGCTCGATGTTCAACTGGGCCGCCTCTCGCTGGCCAACCCGATCATGGTCGCTTCGGGGACCTTCGGGTACGCCCGAGAGATGGCCGGCCTGGTCGACGTGGCCCGATTGGGCGGGATCCTGCCCAAGACCATCACCCCCGATCCGCGTGCCGGCAACCCTCCGCCCCGGACGATCGAGACGGCCGGCGGGATGCTCAACTCGATCGGGCTGGACAACGACGGGATGGAGGCCTTCATCGAACACCGGTTGCCGTACCTGGCTTCGCTGGGCACGGCGATCATTGTCAGCATCGCCGGCAGAAGCCAGCGGGAGTTTAACCGGATGGCCGCCCGGCTCGACGGCACCCCCGGCATCGCCGCGCTGGAACTGAATATCTCCTGCCCCAACGTCACAGGCGGCGTCGACTTCGGCACCGACCGGGCGATGTGCGAGAAGCTGGTTGCGGGGGTCTGCAAGGCCTGTTCCCTTCCCGTGCTGGCCAAACTGACCCCCAACGTCACCGACCTGAGCCGGATCGCCAAGGCGGCCGAAGCCGGGGGCGCGGACGCCATCTCGCTGATCAATACCTGCCTGGCAATGGCGGTCGACTGGCGCCGCCGCCGCCCCATCTTGGGAAACGTGCTGGGGGGCCTCAGCGGCCCGGCCATCAAGCCAATCGCCCTGGGGGCCGTTTACCGGGTTGCCCAAGCGGTCGATGTCCCGCTGGTCGGGGTGGGCGGCATCGCGTCGATCGACGACGTGATGGAGTTTCTGGTGGCCGGAGCCACGGCCGTGCAGATCGGCACGGCGAACTTCTACAACCCCACCGCGTCGATACAGATACTCGACGCCCTGCCCGCCGCCTTGGCGGAACTGGGGGCAACGTGCGTCGCTGACGTCGTAGGAACCATTGAAACAACAACGAGGCAAAAACCTAATCCCTAATGGGCAAGTATCAGTACATTGGAGTCACTTTTTTGTCACAACAATG
>CAZUAM010000134.1:0-11156 GCA_964618095.1 uncultured Planctomycetaceae bacterium
CCCAACTCACCAAAACGCCATGAATTCACCCACAGATTCTGGCGAAGACCCGAATGATGAAGTATGAATGATGAAGTATGAATTGCCGTCGATGCTTACTTCTTAGTTGTTCGTGATTCATCATCCATCATTCCTAGAAGAGCTTTCCTTGGCTGGGCCGGCCCAGGAGGTGGGCGTCGTAGCCGCGCTCGCACAGCCGGTCGACGAAGGTCTCCGGGCCGTGGGTGCAATAGACCTTCTCGGGGGCGACCCGCTCGACTGCCTCGAACAGCTCGTCGTAGTCGGCGTGGTCCGACAGCGGGATGGCATGATCTACCCGGAACCGGTATTTGGCCGCCTCGTCCACGGCCCAACCGGTCACGGCGAAGCGGACCTGGCGGCGAAGCTTCTCCAGGGGCGGTGTGCCGGGCGGGACCACCAACGCCCAGCCCGGCTCTACTTGTCCTTGAAAAAGCTGATGCCGGCCCAGGGCCACGCCACACGCCTCGTAGACCTGGCTGACCTGGTAGACCTTCCGGTGTTGCAGCACGGGGATGCCCTCTGCGGTCAACAGTCGGGTGACTTCCTGTCCCTTGCCCAGCGCGTAGGCCATGATCACCGGGACGGCCTCCTCGGCCAGCGTCTGACGGACCAGGGTGAACAGCCTATCGAGCGACTCCTCTCGCGGCGGCAGACCATATCGGGCATCGCCGTAGGTGCTCTCGATCACCAGCACGTCGGCGTGCGGCAACTCGGCCTCTTCGGCGGTGGCCGACCGCCCCAGCTTGAAATCGCCCGTGTACAGCAGCGATCGCCACCCGTCCTCGGCCAGCAGCATGGCCGATCCCAGGCAGTGCCCGGCCGGATAGGCCGTCAGCCGCAGGCCGCCCCACTCGATGGGCTCTCGATAGGACATCTCGAGGGTCCGTCGCTGGCCAAGACGGAACTGGTACAGTGCGGAGGTCTCGGGCGTGCACAGAGCGTATTCATGCCGGGCGATGTGGTCGGTATGCGCATGCGAGATGAACGCCCGGGGCTGGCGCCGACGGAAGTCGACGGCCAGGTCGGCCTTGGTCAGTTTCAGTCCGCCGTCCCAGTGGAACACGAGAGGGGTCAGGGGCGAGGGGTTAGGGGCGAGGGCTCCGCCAGTGGGCGCTTTTCCGCCGCCGATTGGTACCGGACCCATGCAGGGGCAGGCACGCAGCACGCTGCCCCTGGCACCCGTCATTTCAGCTCTGTTGACGCATTAGCTTTCCGCCGGTGCAGCGGGAGTCGAGAGGGTTCCCTCGGGTGTCAATCCGGCGGCCCGCCAGACCCTATCCAGGGCCTCACCGGTCTGCTTGACGACGATGTCCCGCCGCCGGCTATGGAAGACGCCGCGGGAGGGCTTGGGCGTCACCGGGCCGTTGTATCCGAACTCGGCCAGGGCGATCAGGGCGCCGACGGTGTCGATCTGGCTGTTCTCCACACCCGGCAGCCATCGCGAGTTCTGGTCCAACTCCGAGAGGGGCACGTCGGCAGGCATGTCGGCGACCTGCACGGCCACGATCTGCCCCAAGGGGAGGTTGCGGATCGTATCGACCGACCCGCCACAGGCCACCAGGTCCCAAATATCCAGCAGCAGTCCCATGTTGGGGGCGTCGACCATGTTCAACAGCAGGGTCAGGGCGTCCAGATCGTGGATGAATTGGTAGGCCCGGTCCTTGCGGAGATATTCGGCCGCTTGAAATCCTACACCGAACCAGACGCCCGCCGGCTGAAGCGCCGCACAGATCTCCGCCAGTCGCCGGCGATGGAACTCGAAGTTTTCGTGGTAGGGGCGTTCGTCGTCGGCCGAGGGCAGCGTGGCCACACAGCGGGTGCAGTCCAGTTCGGCGGCGGCCCGGGCGTATTCCGGAAGCTTCTCCATCTCCTTCTTGAACGGTTCCTCGTCGGTGTCCCAGTCGAACGGAAGCTGGAACGTGCCCAGCCGGATCTTGGCACTGTCGATCAGGCGCCGCGCGTAGGGCATTCCGCGGAGCTTCGCCCGGGTGGCAAAGTCCGCCACCTCCAGATCCATCCCCCGAAACCCGTAGGTCAGGGCCAACTCAATGATCTCGCTCTCGTGGCCGGAGATGCCGAGTGCCGAAGGGCTGAGGTTCTTGAACATGGAAACGCTCCGTGAAATCAGGGGACACACTGACACCCGACGCCGGGCTCCGCGCGGCACCCCGGAAAACGTGTGATTATTGCAGATCGGCCTGCAATCTCCAAGGGGGCCCGCCCGTCACAGGTCCGCACTCCCCCCGCCCGCCACGACACTCTCGGCCCGGCAGGCTATACTTGCGCAGCCCAGGGGTCATCAATGGACCCCGATGTCCTTTCGGGCCTCCGGCCCCCTGACACCTGACCCCTGACCGCCGGTCCCCAACGTGCGACCCTCAGAATGATCTGGCTTGAAATACTCATCCTTGCCGTCGTCCAGGGAATCGGCGAGTTCCTGCCGATCAGCTCCTCCGGCCACGTGGTGGTCGGGCAGGCCCTATTCGACCAGTTCTGCCAGGTGTCCCAACCTCTCAGCGAGCAGCAGAAACTGAGGATCAATATCGTGCTGCACATCGGGACCCTCCTGGCAATCCTGGTCGTCTACCGGCAGCGGATTCGCCAGCTCCTGGGCCGGGACTGGCGGGTGCTGTTGCTTCTGGTGGTGGGCAGTCTGCCGGCGGCGATCGCCGGGCTGGTGCTGAAGCGGCAATTTGAGCACCTGCTCACCTATCCCCTGCTGGCCGGATTCATGTTCCCCGTCACCGGGCTGATGCTCCTCTGGTCCGCCCGACTTGAGACCGGCAAGACCACCTGCCGCGAACTGGGCTACGGCGGGGCCCTCCTGATCGGCGCGTTTCAGGCCTTTGCCATCCTGCCGGGCATCTCCCGCAGCGGGGCTACGATCGTGGCCGGACTGGCCTGCGGGCTGCGACGCGACGAGGCGGCCGCCTTCTCCTTCCTCCTGGCCATACCCGCCATCGGTGGGGCGGGCTTGCTGGAAACCATCGATCTGCTCAGCCAACCGGCCAATGCCACCCCCCTGGCGGCCCTGGCCGTCGGGGCACTGGTCAGCTTCGCCGTGGGACTGGCCTCCCTCTGGTGGCTGGTCCGCTGGCTCCGCCAAGGCCGGCTGCACTACTTCGCCTGGTGGGTGATCCCCTTGGGCCTGGCAGTAATCGCCTGGCAACTCCTGTAACGGCGCGACCACTGGTCGCGGCCTTTAGACGGGGTCGCCACAATCGCACCTCACCGGGCAAAATGAGTGGACCTACCGTCCGGGCGGGGTATAATATCCAATGGTCGGCCGTGTGTCCGACCGAAAACCTAATCCGGGGGCGAACTGGATTCGACCGGGCAGCTTGAAGTGTAAGTGGCGTGCCGTGGTTGGTCAGCAGGCCACGTTAAAAGCTGACCACACATTTCAATTGCCAAGCCTAGCTTAGCAATGGCCGCCTGATAAAAGGCAGCCCCGGCTGAGGGCCTTTGCCGAAGAGGCCCGACTGCCGGCCGCCAATTTCGGCTCGTTCCGGGTCACGTTGGGCACGCCCGGGGCTAAACCAAGTTCCCGACTAGCCTCTGCGGCACCCCGTCGGTTGGGGGTCGCAGCGGCGAAATCCCAAACATCCGACTACGCACGTAGAAGCTTGCACGGAAATGTCGCGGGACGCGGGTTCGATTCCCGCCGCCTCCACTTGAGGTTCTTGGGGACCGCTAAGACGGGGGATAGATGGGGGCCGCCCCGCAACGCGGTCCAACGTTTCCATCCAGAGCCCGTGCCGCCCTTGGACGAATCGGATTCCGGCCCCCGGCGTCCCCCAGGACCGCCGGCAGCTTCGCCGCGGTCGTAGCTCCACCCATTCGTGCTGACCGAGTGCGCCGGATTTGCCAGAGTGCGCCAGTGTTTCACGGTTGGCGTACTCTGCGGAATCTTGGCGCACTGTGGGCCTATCCGGCACACCCCACATCCACCGGCCACGGAACCCGTCGGACGCTGCGATGACCCCCAGCTTGGCCTTTGCCCGATCCGGGGTCCGCGGCGCGATCCCGTCTCGACGGGCACTGGTCCCCAATCGTTGGCAACCTAACGTTCGGCCAAATCATCCCCGAGCCCACCTCTTTCATCATCTGGTCCCTGCTCGGAGCCCTCACCCTCACCGTCGGCTGGTGGCGACGGAGGCGGCCAGCGTAGCGGACAACCGCTTCGGCGTTCTTCATATCAGGGCCCTCGGCGGCAATGTCGGCGGCTCTTCTCGCATGCCGCCCTGGGCAGCACGGGCACCCACAGCCAACTGCCAGGGGGGTTGTTTGTGTCGGCTGTGGGGCCAGTACAGGTTTCTCAGGGTATGCTAGGCTTTTGATGGGCGGTTCCCTGATTCTCCGCTTAGGTGTTGGGGGTTTGCTTTTCTACTTGTGATGGGGGAGGCTCGGTTGAGGATCCTCTTGGCCGGGGCCCCTCCTCTCGGCGAAAACCGCGGCCCTAACGTCAGGCGAAATAGATTGGGAACCCGGAGAGCTGGCCTGCTTTACCATCATAACGTAGCCGTGAGAACTGATTGCCCGCCAACTAGGGGAACAACACGATGACAGACCTTGCCGATGAAGCGATGGGCGATCTTACATTGGTGATAATGGCTGATGAAATGGCTGATGAAATGGCTGATGATAAGCCAGTAATCCTCAATCCCGACGAAGAAGCAGCAACGATGCAAGGGTGTGAACACTGTGGCTGCTATCCCTGTGGTTGCGGAGGATAAGCGTGGCTGACGTATTCAGGGTCGGTATCCAGGTTGAGGCTTCTTCTGTTTAGCCGCTTGTGTCTTGGCTCGCAGCTCAAGTGGAATCTCTTGGGTCGATTCTGTTTGAGTCTTCTTCTGTGACTTCTCCGCTGTCTTTGGTGCAATAGGCTTGCCTGGACACCCAAGTCACCTCCGAAGGCGTCCAGAAGCTCCGGCAGGCATTGCCGAACTGCGAGATTCGCCACTGACCGCTGCCCTCGCCTTCCCCGCCTACGCCCGGCGAAAACGTGGCGGTTTCTTCCTCGATCGTGTTACGCCGACATAGGACGCCACAACGTCCAGTTGCCGACTTGGGGCCAGCGTCTGGTGTATGACCCCGGACGCCACCACCTCTCGACTCTTCAACTCACCTTCAGTGGAACCCGGGCTGAGCCGAAAACTCCAATCGAACCCCAACGCCGATTTCGTCCAACCAGAGCTCTGGCGACGCGGCCGATACCGCTGCGTTGAAACCCACTCCGGCCACACCGCCTTCTCGGTCGCCGACCCTACCTGTGTCCACCGCGTCGCGAAAACTCATAATTCGTTTTGCGGAACACACGTTGGGGCACTCCGGGAGATGCTTTCTGACACTGCACGACGCGCCTGGGTACTCCCGCCTTTTCTGCGACTCGGACCCGAACGTACGCTTTCGGGGGGCGGACCGAACTGTGGAAAGCAGCCGCGCTGGCTCTTAGAAAAGCGATCTCCCAGGCGGCAGACACGGCGGGCAGAAGTTATGGTAAGATGGTTACCATCATGGGTCTGGATTGGCTCCAGGCTCACCGTGACTGGGAAGTGTCGCGATACTGCGTTGAACGCCGCTTGTTGAACTACCCGGACGCCGGCTTTCTTGGAGCCCGTCGAAAATGTTCATCGTGTGCTGCCGAACGGCGATCCTTGCCACGGTTCTCTCGTCGGTGGCGATGGGCCAGGCCGTGGCCAACGATGCATTGAACCTGGTATTCTGCTGCGCCGCCGACAACGACCTTTATCGCGTGATGACGACTGGCGCAAGGGAGTACTCCCGAGTGGAGTCAGCAGCCGAGGCGGTCGGGGGCGCCGCGCCTGGATCGGGCGTATTGATCCTCGCCGACGGCTACGCGAAGACAACCGCGCCGCTGGATCAAGCAGTGTTCGACACGGCGGCCGCAAAGCGACTGCGGCTATTCGTCGAGTACCCCTCCTGGCTGCCCGACATAAGAGTTGGCGCTCCGCGTCGTACACACTTGGAGCGGGCGGTGGTGGCCTCGGACGCATTCGGCCCGGCACTTCAGAGATTCCGCATCCTGGCCATCCATGACTGCCACTTTGTCGAAGTTGAGGCTCCCAAGGCTGATCTAGTGGCGGTCCGGGTCGCTGGCTTCGACACAGCCGTTTTCGGCTTGGACGGCGTGAAGACTTACCCGATCCTTTTCGAGCACCCCAACCGGGAGATCCTCGTATCGACGACCAAGTTGAGCCAATTTGTCACGGCCCGCTACGCAACGAAGGACGCGATGCAAGCGGTCTGGCGGATGGTGTTCCGGTGGCTTCAGCCCGGGGGAGGAATGCCAAAGCTTGAGTGGACCCCGACGGTGCGCCCGACGTACGCCCGCCGGGAACCGCTTCCGCCCCATGCTGCCCGAAAAGCGATCGTTCGCGGCATCGACTGGCACTCCAACGCCCGGATGCTGGTCGACGCCTCGTGGAAGGCCAAGTATGACGAGTACCGGCGCGAGGGCATCGTCCGTTCGCACAATCCGATCGGGCCGTTGCCGGATCGCCAGTGGCCGGCCGGGGACGGGCGGTATGGCGTGCTGGAGGGCTTCAGCTCTCGAATTGCGTTGGACGGAAAGCAGCCGGTCCGCTGGTGGTTGCGGAGCGACTGCAATGGCGAGACTGCCCTGGCCTTCGCACTGCGATCGCGACTGGACGGCGACCAGCGGAGCCGCCGCGTGGCGGTGAACCTGCTGGACTGGGTTTACTTTAACTCCGGGCTCTTCCAGAACGATCCGGCCCGGGCCGACTTCGGCCTGATCCGCTGGGCGTGGGACAGCGATTCGCTCTACGCCGACAATGACATCAAGGCCATTCTCAGTTGCATGGGCACAGCGGCTCTGCTGAGAACCGGTCGCTGGGACGAGGCTCTGCTGCGGAACGTCCTGGGCAATTACCGCACCACGGGCATCTACGGTTTCCGTGGAGCGGCTCTAAACGATGGGCAACTCCGGCGACTTGGCTGGCAGCATTACTGGCGGGCCCGAACCATCCACTACGCCCCGCACTACCAGGCATGGATCTGGGCGTCGTATCTATGGCTCTACCACAAGACCGGCTACGAACCGCTGCTGGAGCGGACCCGCAGCGCCATCCGCATGATGATGCAAGCCTACCCGGACCGCTGGCGCTGGACCAACGGCATCCAGCAGGAGCGGGGACGGATGCTCCTGACGCTGGCCTGGCTGGTCCGCGTCGACGACCGCCCCGAGCATCGGGCGTGGCTCAAACGGATCGCCGACGACGTGCAGAAGTGTCAGGACGCCTGCGGGGCGATCCGCGAGGAGTTGGCCGATCTGGCCCTGGGCAGTCTCCGACCGCCTCAGTCCAACGCCGAGTACGGCACTCGCGAGGCGTCGCTGATCCAGCAGAACGGCGATCCCGTGGCCGACATGCTCTACACCTGCAACTTCGCCTTCCTCGGCGTGCACGAGGCCTACGCGGCCACGGGCGAGCGGCAGTATCGCGAAATGGCCGATCGACTGGCCGAGTTCCTCGTCCGCATCCAGGTCCGCAGCGACGCTCACCCGGAGTTGGACGGCGGCTGGTTCCGAGCGTTCGACTTCCGCCGCTGGGACTATTGGGGCTCGAACGCCGACAGCGGCTGGGGCGCCTGGTCGATCGAAGTCGGCTGGACACAGGCCTGGATTCCCACCGTCCTGGCGATGCGGGAGTTGGAGCTGAATCTCTGGGACCTCACCAACAGTAGCAGGATCGCCAGGCACTGGGAGGAGAACCGGGCGCTGATGCTGCCGGAAGACAAGATCAAGCTGCCCGAAGTCCGCAAGATCGAGCACGCGGCGGTAGGCAAACCCGTCGCGCTGGCCAACCAGCCCGATCCGCGCTACCCTGGTGGCGGGGCAAGCGCGCTGGTCGATGGCCGGATGGGAAAGACCGATCACGCCGCCCCGGAGTGGCTGGGCTTCTTCGGAGACGATCTGGTGGCCACGGTCGACCTGCGCAGGCCAACGAAGATTCGCAGCATCGGCATCAACGTGCTCCAATCCACGCTAGTGGGCGTGTTGCTTCCCCGCGAAGTCGAGTTGGCCGTCTCCGACGACGGCCGCCAGTTTCGCGCGCTGGGGACCATCAAGCCGGAGGCCGCCACAAGCCACTGTCAGCCGCGCACAACGACGTTGACGGTCCCCGGCTTGAAGGCTGTCGCTCGCTACGTCCGCGTCCGCGCGGTCAACGCCGGCCTGTTGCCCGATTGGATCAAGCACGAACCGACCAAGGCCTGGCTGTTTGTCGATGAGCTTTCAGTCCAACTCGGCGAAGGCGAGCGCCCCGAGCGGTGAACGCGCCGCTGGGCCGGCTTCGCTACTGCGAAACTGCCCTACAAGATGGTCCGCAGTGAAGCGGGGCCCTTCCTCCAATTTGCCCCTCGCACTGGAGAGAGGCCCGACGAGTACCAGTTCGGAGCCTCCCTCTCGACGACGGATGGGGACGAAGTGGAGGCGATCACGCTCGACCGTCCCAAGCGATGGCACGTAGAGGAATTCGCTGGAAGCGAACCGAGGGGCCGGACGTATGCAAATCAATGTCTGGCCCAAACGGTAACTATCACCTGCGACGGACGTCAATGTAAACCGCGGCAAGGATCACCACGCCCTTGACGATGTATTGAAGAGAGTAGTGAACGCCGGCTTGGTTGAGTCCCTTGTCGAGAACACCGATAATGATCGCGCCGATCAGGGTCCCGAACATCGTACCCCGCCCGCCGGTGAAGCTGGTTCCACCCACGACGACCGCGGCGATGGCATTCAGCTCGAACATGACGCCGGAGGCGGGTTCGGCAGAGTAAAGCTGCGAGGCGTGGATCAGGCCGGCCACCGCCGTCAGCAGTGAGCAGATCACGTAGACCGCGATTTCGGTCCGCACCAGCGGGATGCCGGTGAATCGGGCCGCCTCGCGGTTGCCGCCCATTGCGTAGAGGTGCTGTCCGAATCGCGTCGAGTGCAACAATACGGCCGCAAAGGCAAACAGCGCGAGCATCACGATCACGGGCACGGGCACCGCTCCCCAAAGAAGTCGCCCGTTCCCCAGGAAGAGAAAGACGCTTTCTTGGTCGGGGATGTGCATCGGCCGCCCCTCGTTGTAGCGCAGGGCGCAGCCGCGGGCGATCAGCATGGTCGCCAGCGTGATGATAAACGGCGGCATCCGGGTGGTTGCGGCACACAGGCCGTTGAACGCCCCGAACAGCCCGGCGGCGCCCAATCCGGCCAGCACCGCCATCGAAAGCCAAAGTGGGTTCTGGACGCCGGTGGTGTTCAAGCCGAGCAGGAAAACGGTCGTCGTGCCCACCAAAGCCAGCAGCGCTCCCACGGAAAGATCGATCCCGCCGATGAGAATGACCAGCGTCATGCCGAAGGCGATGATCGCGTTGACCGAAATCTGCTGAACCAGGTCGAGCATGTTCTCCGGGGCAAGGAACGTGGGCACCCAGATCCGAAAAAGCAGCAACAGCGCCACGATCGCCGCAAGCAGCGGCAGCATTTGCCTAAGCGTCCTCATTGATCTGATGCTCCGGTAAGTTGTTCCATGATCTGCTGGGCCGTGATTTCCCCGGCCGGCGCCGTTTGGAGAATCCGGCCGTCCCGGTATACGGCGATGCGGTGCGACGTGCCCAGAACCTCGGCCAGATCGGAGGAGATCAACAGCACGGCCATCCCCGACTCGACCAGGGCCGCGATGATGTTGAACATCTCCTCGCGCGCCCCCACGTCGACGCCGCGCGTCGGCTCGTCGAGGATCAGCACGTTGGGCCGATGCTCCATCCAGCGGCCGACCAGCAGTTTCTGCTGGTTCCCGCCGGAAAGGCTGTCGACCGGTTGCTCGGGGTCCGCCAGCTTGATCGAAAAACCGTCGATCACCCGCTCGACGATCGCGCGCCGCTTGCCCCGGTGAACGATCGGGCCGGAGATCCAATCCCTCACCCAAGGCAGGGCCGCGTTGAACGCCACCGACTGAAGCATCGCCAGGCCTTCCCGCTTGCGGTCCTCCGGCGCCAGCACGATGCCTGCGCGCAACGCATCGCGTGGGTTGTTGATCCGGACGGCTTTGCCGTCGACCTCGATGGTCCCGCTCCGGAGGCGATCGATGCCGAAGATCGCCCGAACCAGCTCGCTGCGTCCCGAGCCGACCAGCCCCGCGATCCCGAGCACCTCGCCGCGGTGCAGGCGGAAGCTCACGTCATGCACGGTTGGACTGGTCAGGTGTCGCACTTCCAACGCGACCTTACCGGGCGTGCAGTCGGGGCGGTGAAAGTGGTCGACAATCTCCCGCCCCACCATCCAACGGATCAGCTCGCGCTGGTTGACATCGGAGGTCCGCTGCGTGCCGATCGAGTGCCCATCGCGGAGCACCGTAATCCGATCGGCCAAGCGGAGAATCTCTTCAAGCCGGTGCGAGATGTAGATGATGCCCACGCCCTGGGACCGCAGCCGGTGAAGCGTGGCGAACAAGGCTTCCGTCTCCGCCTCCGAGAGCGCGGACGTCGGCTCGTCGAGGACCAGGATTCGCGCCCGGCTTGACAGGGCCCGAGCAATCTCAACCAGTTGCTGATGGGCGATGCTCAAGTGCGAAACGATCGCCCGAACGTTGCGAATCTCATCGAGCCCCAGCCGGGTCACGAACTCTTCGGCCTGCCGGAACATCGCACTGCGGCCCAACACCCCCAGCCGCGCCGGCTCGCGCCCCAGGTAGATATTTTCGGCCACGGAGAGGTTCGGCGCCAGCGACAGCTCCTGGTGGATGATGCGAATGCCGTGGCGGTCCGCGTCGGCCACGCCGCGGATGGTCGTCGTCCGAGCGTCTATTTCGAGGGTCCCCGCCTCCGGCACGTGGATCCCGCCGAGGACCTTGATCAGCGTCGATTTCCCGGCGCCGTTCTCGCCCAGCAGGGCGTGGATTTCGCGCTGGTAGAGGTCGAAGTCGACGTCATCCAGCGCAGTTACGCCGCCGAATCGCTTCGTCACCCCCTGAAGCTTCAGCATGGGCTCGCCGGCCGCTGCTTCCATCACGTAATCACTCCGCACAGCGTCCCTCGCTGCCGGCGGCACTGAGTCCCTCGCTGCCGGCGGCACTGAGTCCCTCGCTGCCGGCGGCACTGAGTCCCTC
>CAZUAM010000134.1:11256-12923 GCA_964618095.1 uncultured Planctomycetaceae bacterium
GCTGTCGGCGGCACTGAGGAAGGAATCGGCATTCTTCTTCGTGATTAGCTCGACCCGGACTTTGACGTCCTTTTCAACCGGCTTGCCTTCCAGGTGGGCGTACATGATTTCCGCAGACTTCCGGCCGATCTCCTTGGGAAACTGGGCGGACGTCGAGAGCAGCTTGCCCGCCTGCACGGCCTTAATGCCTTCCCGGGAACCGTCGACGGTCACCACGGTCACGTTGTCCAGCCTGCCGGCCGATTCCAGTGCGGAGATCGCCCCCAGGGCGCTGGGATCATTGATCGGGAACGCGGCGTCGAGTTGGGGAAAGCGCCCCAGCAGATCGCGCATCACGGGCCGGGCGCCCTCGGTCGTGCCTTTGCCTTCCTGAATGTCGAGGATCTTCATGCCCGGGTGCTTCGCCAACTCTTCCTTGAAGCCCGTCACGCGGTCGATGCATGCTTTGTTCGGCGAGAGGTGGAGGATGACGACTTTCGCGTTGGGGTTCACCTGAGCCAAGGCCCGGGCGGCCATTCGACCGGCCTCGATGTTGTCCGAGGCGACCGTGGAGAGCACCAGATCCACGTCCTTGGCCGGCGCGTCGACGACGATGCACGGGATGTCCTTCCGCCGGGCCTGCAGCAAGCTGCCTTTGATCCCCTCCCAATTGACCGGATTGATAAAGATCCCCGAGGCCCGCTGGAGGACCATGTCGGAAATGTCGTTCTTTTGCTTGAGGCTGTTGAACTGAGCGTCGAGGGTCACCAGCCGGTCGCCGTGCGCCTCGACCACCTCTTTGATCCCCTCATTCAGGTCGACGAAGAACGGGTTATTCATCGTCTGGAACGAAACGCCGAACAGCCGGCCTTCCGACGAGGAGGTCGCCGTCTGGTCTTGGGAATCACATCCCCACAGGAGTCCCATGCCGACGGCAGCGGCCAACATGATATTCAAGGCCTTCACGTGCTACTCCTTTCGACGCGGCTGGGTGAATGGGCAATCACAATCAGTATAGTGCCATCGGGAAATCCGGCAAGGGTCGGGAACATGGAGCGAGATGACTTGCCATTGCTTTGTTTTTCATTCATTTCCTGAAGTACGCCGCGGTTACTGCCGAAAAAGCCGGCCACACACTGCCTGACCGGAAGGTTGACGAAGCGGTTTCGTTCGACTAAGAACAACGCTGTGGATGAGCCACCGCCGGCACCCACGCCGGTTAGCGCTCGGGAGGACCTGGACCAAGAAAAAAGGAGCTAAACGTGCGAACTATCACTCTGACCTTGATCTTAGGGTTGATGGCGGCGGGACCGGTTTGTCGCGGCGCAGAGAATACGGTGATCGCAGACAAGACGCTCGTCGCCTGGGTCGCGCCAGCCAATCTGACCCAACGTGGCGGCAGCGTGCTCACGATCGAGAAGTCTCGAGGCGTGTTCGATGCGATTGTGTTCGGCGAGCTCGCAACATCCAAATGGATGGCCGGGAGCAACACGTTCGCGCGCACCAAGAAAGAGCAAGAGAGTTTCCCGGTTGAGACTGCGGACGGCGAAACGCTCGTCCAAATCGCCATCGTCTACCGGGACAAGCAGATCACCGTCTATCGCAACGGCAGCAAGTATGCCGACTACACCGCCAACGCCGCCGAACGATTCGGCAGCGAAAGCATCGTCTTGATGGGCCTGCGTCAC
>CAZUAM010000135.1:0-12914 GCA_964618095.1 uncultured Planctomycetaceae bacterium
CCTGATCGAGATTTCCACGAACCTCCGTTGAAGGAGCTGGAGGGGCTGGCCACCACGGCCGGGGTCCACGTGGTCGGCCATCTGACGCAGCGTCGGGAAACGCCGGCGGCGGCCACTTATCTGGGCAAGGGCAAGGTGGACGAGCTTACGAACCTGGCCGCCAAGGCCGGGGCCGACGTGATCATCTTCGACAATGACCTCAGCCCCGCCCAGACGCGCAACCTCGAAAAGGTCACCGGGATCAAGGTCCTCGATCGCACCGAGCTGATCCTGGACATCTTTGCCGGCCGGGCGCAGACGCATCAGGCCCGACTCGCCGTGGAACTGGCCCAACTGGAATACGCCATGCCCCGGCTGAAACGGATGTGGACTCACCTCTCGCGGCAGAAGAAGGGGGTCGGTCTGCGGGGGCCCGGCGAAAAGCAGTTGGAGGAAGACCGCCGGCTGGTGGAGAAACGGATCCGCGATCTGCGGCAGGAGTTGCAGGTCATCGAGCGCCGCAAGCGCCGCGAGGTAGCCGCCCGAAGCGAACTGATGACCGTCTCACTGGTCGGCTACACCAACGCCGGCAAGAGCACGCTGCTGAACACCCTGACCGGGGCCGACGTACTGGTACAGGATGCCCTGTTCGCCACGCTCGACACCCGCACCCGGCGCTGGCAGTTGCCCGGCTGGGGGCCGGTGTTGCTCAGCGACACGGTCGGATTCATCCGCGACCTGCCGCACCATCTGATTGCCAGCTTCAAGGCCACGCTGGAAGAAGCCCGGCAGGCCAACCTCTTGCTGCACGTGGCCGACGCCGGCAGCGCGGCCGCCTGCGATCAGATCGCCGCGGCATATCGAGTGCTGGAAGAGATCGGCATCCGGCAGAAGGACACGCTGTTGGCGATCAACAAGGTGGACGCCATGCCGGACCGTGCCCGTTTGGAAGGGTTGTTGAATCGTTACCCCAACGCCGTGCCGATCAGCGCCAGAACCGGCCACGGCCTGTCGCAGTTGGCCACGGCCGCCAGCGACGCGCTCAGCCGCAGCTTCTTGGACGTGGACGTCGAGATGGGCGTGGAAAACGGCCGGCTGATGGCCTACCTGGAGGCCCACGGCGAGGTCCTCTCCAAAAAATACCACCACACCCGCGCAATCGTCCACTGCCGGATCCCCCAGCGATACCTCGGCCGGATCGAGGAGGACGGGATCGTGATCCGCCGGCATCCGGGCAACGGCGGTCAGTGGCCGTCCTCGGAAACCGTCGAGGACGTGGCGTGAGGAAGTGGGTAGTCGGGAGCGGGCAGTGGAGAGTAGGGATCAAGAAGAAGAGGGAAAACTACTCATACCGATCACCGCAATTCCACACATTCATAGCGAGCACAAGTAGCCAACCATCGACTGCTATCCCTCCCACCGTCTACTCTCCGCTAATCACTCTCCACTGCCTACTGCCCACTGCCTACTTCCCACTATTCATGTCCAAACGCGAGATCCAAGGAAGCCGAGCGATTGTGACCGGGGCCTCCAGCGGCATCGGTCGTGAAATCGCACTGGAACTTGCCGGCGGGGGCGCCGAACTGGCGGTCGTCGCCCGGCGCGAACAGCGACTCCGCGAACTGGCCGACCGCATCCACGCCGCCGGCGGACGCGTGGAGATGGTCGTCGGCGACGTGACCGATCCGGCAACCCGCCAGCGTGTCATCGACGCGGCCCAATCCAACTTCGGCGGACTCGACATCCTGGTCAACAACGCGGGCGTCGGCGCGGTGGGCCTGCTCGAACATGCCGATCCCGAGCGAATCCGCCAGCTCATGGAGGTGAACTTCTTCGCCCTGGTCGAAATGACCCGACTGTCCCTGCCGTTGCTGAAATTGGGCACCAACCCCATCGTGGTCAACGTCGGCTCGATTCTGGGACACCGGGGGGTCCCCTTCAGAAGCGCGTATTGCGCGAGCAAATTCGCCGTGCAGGGTTTCACCGAGTCGATCCGTGCCGAGTTCTCCGCCCACAAGATCGACGTGCTGGTGGTCAGTCCGGGCGCCACGGAAACGGAGTTCTCCGACAGCGTGCTGGAGCATAAGGGGGAACCCACCTGGCTTGAGCCTCCCCCGGTGCCGGCCAGCGAGGTGGCGCGCCGAACGATTCGGGCGATCCGCCGGGGCCGACACGAAATCATCCCGTATCGATGGGGCAGACTCCTCTATTGGATGAACCGCCTCTCGCCCAGGCTGATCGATTACTTCATGGCACGATACGCCTGACAGGTGCTCCAGTGCAGCAGGCCGCTGTAGTCCTCGTTGCGTCCCCGCGCCGGCCGAACGTATCGGCGTCCGCCGACGGCTGCCACAATCCAGCCGCAACGACCCATTGTGTTGGGGAACATACGCCGGTCGTGCCGATGATGATACGTGGGTAATCGGTGAGGGAGCACGAACCATCCGTGTTAGGGAGGGCGAAATGCGAAGACTCTGCGTGCTGATGGTCTCTCTGCTCGTTGCAGGTCTGCCGGAGACCTGCCGCACCGCAGAGATCACCTACCACGACGGCCTGCACGCTGACGGCTGGCACGCCGATGGCTGGCACGCCGGCCAAGCCGGGTGTTGTGCTGCTGAGGACGGAGATTCATGCGTCCCGTGCTGCGGTCGTGCCCGCTCCTGCCGGAGGTCTGGCTGCAGTTCACGTCGCTGCAGGACGGGCCTGCCGCACGTCCGGCGGATGGCCGCGGTGGGCCAGTTCAATTGCGGCTGCCGGGGCAGCTACAAGTTTCCCGTCCCGCCGCAGTACACCTATCACTGGCCCGGCATGTACGCCCAGCAGACCATGACCGAGTACACCAGCCCCTGGCGATTCCCCCCGTTGGATCAGTATCACGGTGGATCGGCCCGGCGGGGGCCGACCGCGGGCAGGTTACTCCGCCTCCCGCCCCCTCCAAGGTTGGAAGAGCCAGACGACTTGGAATCCGCCGGGGGAGCCGGGAAAGAGACCGGGTGGCGGGCCGTTGTCCGCTAGCACCAAACGGTTTTTGTTGCCAAGACCGTAAACTGTGCGACGTCGCGCAAGGAAAAAGGGGGCGGGTCTGGTTTGCCGGCACGGCCCGAAGGGTGCTTCGCACAGATTAGACCCGACCCCTTTTTCCTTATCGCCCCATATTCACCAGCTTGCTTTATCCGGTTCCAGTGATTACGCTGAAAGTAGGGGGCTCGTCAAGGCCCTTTTTGCCACAAGGACGGACGAGGTGAGGAGATCGAGGCTCCGGCCCTACATCCTCATCTATATCCCACCCGGACAGGGGTTTCTCACACTCAGTCGAAGCAGCCGAGGGACTCTTGCGATGAAGCGTCTGGCCCTGATCGTGGCGTGTAGCGGGTTGTTGCTGGCCGGTTGTGGTGGGGCGGGCGACGAAAAGCCGGCGGCCACGCCTAAGAAAAAGCCCGGCTCGCAACAGGCCAAAACCCCCATCGTCCGGTCGTTGCTCGGAGCCATCGATGAGGTCGAGGGCGAAGACCAGGAGGTCAAACAGGAGTTGAAGCGGACCTTGCGGGAGGCCGACGAGGAGTTGAGCCGGGTCCTGGGCAAGAACTCCCGCCGGTTGATCGAAAAGGCCAACAAGAGAGCGCCCGCTCCCACCATCGGCCCCACGGCGAAAGCGACCGCCAAGGCCGAGGCCCCGTAGTCCTCCTACTCACACACCACGATCCAGCCGTTGGCCCGTACGCGGCCGAAGAACCAGGGTCTGGTTAGCGGTTGCTGCCGGTCGGTGTTCAAGGCGATCAGTTCCCTGATGCGGAACCCAGCCCGGGCCAGCGCCCGCACAAGTTCCCGCCGCGTGAAGGTGTGCAGAAACATCTGGGGGATGGCCCGGTAGTAGAAGAACTTGTCGCCAAGTTCCAGCCGGCGGCCCAGCAGCACCGCCGGCAGGTGGCCCAGCAGCCAGCGGCGTCCCACCGGATTGAACAGGTTGTACCAGAGACTGTGCACGTGCAGCACGAACAGCCCGCCCGGTTTGAGGATGCGTCGGGCGTGGAGAAGCAGGCGGTGCCGGTTTTCCCGCCCCCGGATCATCCCCAGGGTGCTGAACAGGCAGATGCCGTAGTCGGCCGATCGGCTGCGGAGGCAGTCCAGTTCGACCAGGTTGGCCTGGAGGAGGTGGATCGGCAGGTTTTCAGACTTGGCCTTTTCGGCCACGATGTGGAGCATGGCCAACGACAGATCGACGGCAAGTCCCCGAAATCCCCGGCGGGCCAGCCCCACCAAGGCACGGCCCGTCCCGCAACCCAGGTCCACCACCAGACCGGGCCGGCTGAAATGCCTGGCCAATACCTGCTCGTCGAACTCGAACAGCCGGTTTAGCGCGAAATAATCGTCGTACCCCTCGGCGATGTGGTCCGCTTGGGTGTATTGCCAGACACCGCGGGTGACTCCCCGGGGGAGTCTCCATTGGGGTAGACCTGAGGCCGGCAAGGCAATCGCTCGCGGGTGGTTGCTGAGAAAAACCGGTCCCAGTATAATCCTGGGTTCTTTACGTGCCTACCGGGCCGGCTGTCGGCCAGACTGCAAGACAATCCCGCGCAGCAGAGGGTTCAGTCTCACCCAAAGGAGGAGTGTTGTGGCGATTCGAGTTGGTATCAACGGGTTCGGCCGGATCGGCCGGCTGGTGTTCCGCGGCTTGATGGAGAAGCCGGACGTCTTCGAGGTAGTTGGCATCAACGACATCACCGACAACCGGACGCTGGCGATGCTGCTGAAATACGACAGCATCCATCGCCGTTATCCGGGCAAGGTCGACTACGACGACGAGAATCTGACGGTCGACGGCAAGAAGATCAAAGCAATGGCCATCCGCGACCCGGCCACGCTTCCGTGGGCCGACCTGGGGGCCGAGGTGGTCCTGGAGAGCACCGGTGTGTTCCGCGCCCGCGGCGGCGCCGGAAAACCCGGCTATGCCAGCCACCTGGACGCCGGCGCCAGGAAGGTCGTGATCAGTGCTCCGGCCAAAGACGATCCCGACCTGACCTGCGTGTTGGGCGTCAACGACGATCAGCTCAAGCCGGAACACAAGTGTATCTCCAACGCCAGTTGCACGACCAACTGCCTGGCCCCGGTGGCCAAGGTGCTGCACGAGAAGTGGGGCATCGTCCGGGGCCTGATGACCACGATCCACTCATACACCAATGACCAGCGGGTGCTGGACATGCCGCACAAGGATCTCTACCGCGCCCGGGCAGCCGCCCTGAACCTCATCCCCACCACCACGGGCGCCGCCAAGGCGGTCGGACTGGTGATCCCCGAGTTGAAGGGCAAGATGACCGGCATGGCCATGCGGGTGCCGACCCCGACCGGCAGCGTGGTCGACCTGACCGTAGAGACGGCCAAACCGGTGACCAAGGACGCCGTCAACGCCGCGATGAGGGAGGCGGCCGCCGGGCAACTCAAGGGAATCCTCAAGTACGTCGAAGACCCGATCGTCTCCAGCGACGTGATCGGCGACCCCCATAGCTCGCTCTTCGCCGCCGATTTCACCGAGGTGATGGCCGACACCATGTTGAAGGTCGTCAGTTGGTACGACAACGAGTGGGGCTACAGTTGCCGGAGCGTCGACCTGATCGAGAAGATCGCCAAGATCTAAGCGGCTAGAGCACGTCCGACACGGCCGCGGTTCGCCAGAACCGGCCCGGCAACGGTCCCGTGAGCAGTCCGGGCCCGCCACCGCGTCGACGCCAGATTCGCCCTCGGTCAACCGTTTTGGGGCGAACCGGGATTGTTGGGGATTCTACCGCCCCGACTGGGGGCTACGCCCGTGACAGGTACTGTGACACCAGATCGCCCCGCGACATCTGGGCACGCTGAATGTGCTCTACGTCGACGGGCACGTTGACTCGCACAGACCCGATGAGATCAACCCCGAAGTCCCCGCCATCCAGAACGAACTCTGGCGGCCAACCGGCGATCCGCAATTTCCGGATTAGTGCGACTGCGACCGGTGCAGTCGCCCAGGTGCAAAGCAGCCCCCCCTGATCTCGGCCCGCAAGCGCTATAGCCGAGTGCGGGTTTCTGCCCAGACGGCCCGCCCTGCGGCATAGCTGCTACAGTCCGCACAGGCCGCTCCTCTTCGCCAAGCACTCATAGGTTGCACGCGCAAAGGCTAAGAAAGAGCACCACCCCTTGCCGAACGTTCTAGACGTATTTGTTAGAACCTCAGGCGTGCAATACCTTACCGCAGGTGAGTGCATCGCCACCATGGCGCCGTTTAGCGGTCGGGCTTGCCCGCCCGCTAGACGGCGATCCCGCGAAACATAGCGTTGGAAAAAGGGGTCGGGTCTAATTTGTGCGAAGCACCCTTCGGGCCGTGCCGGCAGATTAGACCCGACCCCTTTTCCGGATGCCAGATCATGAATCGTCACCTGCAAGCTCCTTCTCGGACTCTGTTGGCGAGCCTCTCGGTCTGCTTGATCTGCACGCTCGGCCTGCACGTCCAGAGACTGGGCGCCGACACGATGACCTTCTTGCCGGACGACGCCGAGGCGGCGGAAGCGCGCTTCCAGTTGGTCTGGCACGCCCAGCAGGAGCTGGACATCGCCTACTTCACGATCCGCGGCGACGCCATCTCTTGCAGTTTTCTGAACCTTCTGGTGGACGCTGCACGTCGCGGCGTACGGATACGCCTCGTCGTAGACGGGATGTGCAGCAAGATTCCGCCGAACATGCAGGTGGCCCTCCTCTCGTCGGGCGCGCAAATCAGGGAATATCATCGACCGCAGGTTCCTTGTATCCGGTCGCTCACGCGGCGACTGCACGATAAGTTCCTGTTGAGGGACCGCACGGAGATGATCATCGGCAGTCGAAACATCGCGGATGCCGACTTTGGCCTTGAAGACGTGGAGCGTGAGAATTCTCTGAATCTCGACGTTCATCTTCGCGGGGGCGTTGTGGCTCAGGCCTGCCGCTATTTTGACGATCTCTGGGAAAGCAGCGAGCTCAAAGAAGTCGACTTGAAGCTCGCGCGCAAGCGGGCACGGTGGGAACGTCCCAACCGATCGAAGCAGACCATCGTCGGCCAATTGGGGTTGAACCGTTGCCCATCGGGCGGGGTAGCGTGCGACGCAATCTCCGAGGAATCTCTGGTGGTTGCCGAGCCCGCGCCGCTACCAGATTCTTGTTGGTATCCACCCGAAAAAGTCTCCTTGGAGGTTGACGACGACGCCCTGCGGTTCCTCTACGATCCATCGGGTCGGAAGAACCGTTGCTGCGATACTCGGGAAAACATCTATCGTATTCTTCAGTCCGCCCAAGACTCGATTGTGCTCGAATCTCCCTACTTCCTTCCTTCGGGCGAGTTGGGGCGCATCCTAAAAGACGCACTCGCCCGCAACGTTCGCGTGCTGATCCTCACCAATTCGCTGCGCACCACGGACCTTCCACTGGTCTACTCAGGTTACCGAAACGTGATCGCCGGCTATCAGAAGCTGGGGGCAGAGGTGTGGGAGTACGCCGGCCCGCGGACCTTGCACGCGAAATCGCTGGTGGTTGACGGTCGTGTCGCCTGCGTGACCAGCTTCAACTTCGACCCCAGGTCGGCCTACCTGGACACCCAGCTTGGAGTGGTCGCGTGCGATCCCTGGGTTGCGGCACACCTGCTGGCCATCTTGGAAGGTCATTTTGCCCGCGCCATGCCGATTGACGGGGACCAAGGTCCCTTCTCGTCTGGAAGACGTCCTCCAGGCATCCGCGCAGTGGAACCGGACCGGTACGCAGCGGGAGAGGCGCTCCAGGGCCGGTCGACGCCGGACGGACGCAAACGGATCGGTCCCGCCCATCTATGCCTGATGCGGCTTCTCGCCCCCGTAGTCTGGCGCCAGTTGTAACCGGCCTCGCGTCTCCTGTGGACGATCGAACCTTTTAGAAGTCGATCTGGGCCCTGGTTTCGAAGATGTTGATGCTGCCGTCCCTGCCGTCCCTGTGATCGGCGCTGACGTTTGCGTTGACGTAGTTGAACATCAGCCGGGTGTAGGGATTCAGGTACCAGTTCAGGCCGAGGGTGTGGTTGTACGCCCGTCCACCCACAACCACGTCGTTCAAGTCCAAGGTGGAGTAGCGATAGGCGATCTCCCAGGCACCCTTGCCCATCTGGACGTAGCTGTCCCCGTCGCGAACCCGGAAGAAGTCCTCGAACGGCTTCACCCGGGAGAAGACTCCGCTGGTGCGGCTGTACGGGCGGTTTTCCCCGGTGAGGAAGTAGCTCACGTAGGCGTAACCACCGCTGTATTCGAGGTCGCCGTAGAGGGGTGAGTCGATCCAGGCGCCGAACAGCTCGGACTGGATCGAGAAGGGCCCGTAAACGAAGGCCAACTCCCCCCCGGCGATTTGCCAATCGGTGGCCGCGAACGAGCCGGTATCCAAGACGGTTTCACCGAGGTGGGCCTCGGGCTGCGTCCTCAGCCGGGCAGTGCCATCGTCCAGGTCGCGGTAGCTGTAGGCCGCACCGAAGTGCAACAGCCCGCGGCCGTCGGTGGCCTCATCGTACCAGGGAAGGAACGTGCCGCGGATGGTCAGCGCGGTACCACCTTCGAAATCATCCCTTCGGATCGGAGGCTCGGCGCCCATTTCCGACTTGAAGGCGCCGATGGCCCAGGTCATCCGTTCATTCCGGGAATGATCGAAGACCATCAGGCCCACGTTCCGTGCCGGCACGATTGCATTCTCATCGCAGAGTGAGCGTTCCATGAAGGTGAGGTACTTGGCGCTGGTGAGCTGTTCCAGCCCGAACGGCTCCTTGAAGTGGCCAAGCCGAACGTGGCCCAACCAGGGGAGCTCCTTGACGGTGATGTAAACGTCCTTGAAGCTGGTGGACTGGTTGGCCCCCGTGTAGATGGACCCGTCGGTGGGGGTCGCCGGGTTGTCGGCAAAATCCACTTCCAGCTTGTAGTCTATCACGTGGAACGCGTCACCGGAGAGGAAGATCCGGACGCGGCGAAACTCGTTTCGATCACCCCAGTCGCCGTAAGTTGCCCGATTGTTGGGGCCCTGGTCGAACAGTGCCCAATCCGCCTGAATTCGTCCGCCGACCTTCACCGAAGGGCTTCCGGCGGCTTTCTGCTTGGCCACCGCTTCCCGGGCCAGCACGCTCGCCTTCCAGGCTTTCAGTTCGGCTATTTCCTCCGCCAGGCTGGGGCCCTCGGCTGCCCCCGGCGCACGGGCGGACGCCTCGGCGGCGGCGCCTCCCGGCGGGACATAGGGGTAATTGTCATACCCGTACGTCACCGCGTTCATCGATCCGGGCTCGTACGGTCCCTGGGCCCAGACGGCACCGGCCGAAAGGGCTCCCCACAAGGCGACTCCTATCGCCAACTTCGAGATCTTCATGATCGCACACTCCGTTGATACGATTCTCGCAGGCAAAAAAAGGCGCAGTCGAGGCCACCCCTTCAGCAAGAGAGGATGACTTCAATTGCGCCTTCAACTCGCAGATCCGGGGCCCCGCTCGCTCAGACTGCCCACCGCCGTCGCGTAGGGTGCTTCACCCCCAGCAAGCATCGATCGGATACTCGGACATGGGAGGGTTGCGCGCTATGTATCGACCAGGCACGCCCACGAGGGTTAGCAGAGTGCTGCCGGTTCCAGTTGTAGCAATTGCGCAAAGGCTGTGCACTGGCGAAGCTTTGTCTCCCCGGCCGGCCTTCCCAGGACCACCCTATCGCTCAGAGTACCTAATCCGACACAACCCGACTGTTACAGGCCTTCTACTGGTCGAGCACGACGCACAACTACCCATCGTCGTACTCTCCCTTCACCCGTCTGCAAGCGTCCCCGGCGGCACCCTCAATCCACGCGCGTCAGCCGCACGGCCTTCAGATCCACGACCTCCGCACCCGGCTTGCTCAGTGCCCTCACGATCAGGCGGGTCTTGCCCTCCCGAAGATCAACCGTGCCGAGCGTCAGCGGGGCCCAGATTTTCTCGCGGACCTCACCGCGCGGAACCCGGTCGGGGCTGGGGATCGGCTCCGGGTCGTGGGGCCTTGTGACTACGCCTTGCACACTCCGGCCGCCGACCTCCACGCGCAGTCTCGCCCCCACGTTCTCCTTCCCACAGACGTACATCAGCGTCACTTCGTAACGGCCCGCCTTGACCACCTCCACCGCCCACCACGGATAGGCCCCGGTGTCGGTCCAGTTGGTGATCCAGTCGTTCGCCCAGCCGGCACGGCCGCAGTAGCTGATCCCCTTCCGCGTGGGCGGCTCCAGAAACGCCTCGTGACCGGGACACTCCACCACCGGCCGCTGCGGGTAGCCGACGGGGATCGGAATCGTCTCGAAGCCGGCCCGGGTCACCTCCTCAAACGACGCCAGGTAAGCGGCGGCCAGCCTCTCGACGAGCTGCGGGTGTTGCCGGGCAACGTCTTTCTTCTGCCCCGGATCGGCGAGCATGTCGTACAGCTCCCAGCGTTTGCCGTAGCTGACCGCCCGCCAACGCTGCACGCGAACCGAGCCCACGGTCGGTTTCACCTCGGCGCCCCGGCTGCGGTGGGTAAAGATCATCCGATCGGGCCAGTCGGCGGCCTTGCCCGCAAGCAGCGGTGCCAGACTCACGCCGTCGAGCCGCAGGCCGTCGGGCAAGGGCACCCCGCAGAGTTCGACGATCGTCGGCAACAGGTCGATGTGCGCGGCGATCGGACGGACGACCGTGCCCGGCTCGATCCGGCCCGGCCAGCGGACAAACAGCGGCACCCGGATGCCGCCTTCGTGGACGCTGCCCTTACGGCCCTTCATCCCGCCGTTGTAGCGGTCGCTGTTCGGTCCGTTGTCAGTCGTGAACAAGACGACCGTCTGCCCGGCCAGCTCAAGCTGATCGAGCTTCTTCAGCAGCCGCCCGATGTTCTCGTCAAGGTTTTCACACATCGCGTAGGCGCAGGCCGTCTTGTCGTCCAGTCCGCGGGCCTTGTACTTCTCGAAATACCTGTCCGGCACCTGCCAGGGGGAGTGCGGCGCGTTGTAGGGCACGTAACAGAAGAACGGCCCTTCGCGGTTCTTTTCCATGAATCGGATCGCCGCGTCGGTCAACACGTCGGTGATGTACCCCTCGGTCTGGATCTCTTTGCCGTTGTGGTCCAGATGGGTGTTGAAGTAGTTGTTCCAGTGTCCGCAGCAGAAACCGAGGAACTCATCGAAGCCCTGGCCGTTGGGATGATGTGGATAGTGGCGCCCGTTGTGCCACTTGCCGAAGCAGCCGGTGGCGTAGCCGGCCTTCTTGAGCACTTCGGCGACGGTGACCTCCTGGCTGCGCATGTTCTCGAAGCCGCGGGTTACCCCGTGGATCCCGGTGCGGAGATGGTAGCGGCCGGTCAGCAGGCTTGCCCGCGTCGGCGCACAGACCGAACTGACGAAGAATCGCTCGAACTGCACACCGTCGGCCGCCAGACGGTCGATCACCGGCGTGTCGATCTGCCGGTTGCCGTGCGAGCGGACGTCGCCCCAGCCTTGATCGTCGGTGATGATCAACAAGACGTTGGGCGGCCCGGCAGCCTGAGCAGAAGATGCCCCCAGAGCGGCAGTCAACGCCGCAATACCCAAGGCAAACGGCAGGGATCGTCGGCAAGCTAAAGATGTCATCGTGGAGTCCTCCTGGAAAGGAAAACGGACGGCGCCGGCGGCGGGGAATGATTCTACCTCAACAACCCGGACACATCAAATCCGCGGACAGCACCGCCCCTCCTTCGTTCATCATTCATCGTTCATCATTCCAGATCGGTCTGCATCCAGTCGGGCACACGACAGAGGTTTCCGTCACGATCAACGATGGCCAGGGTGAGGCGGGCTACGGCCAGTTGCTCTGTGTCGCGAAACACCTGGTATTCGTGTTCGATTCTGGCGAGGGTAACTCGGGCAACGGTGGTGCGGATCCTCAGCAGGTCGTCATAGCGTGCCGGTCGACGGAAGCGGCATTCGGCCTTGACCACCACCACAAACAGGCCTGCTTCTTCCATCATGCGGTAGCTTCCTCCCGCCGCCCGGAGCAACTCCGTCCGCCCGATCTCGAAGTAGGTGAAGTAGTTGGCGTGGTGCAGCAGTCCCATCGGGTCGGTTTCCTGGTATCGAACGCGGATCTCGATTTCGTGCTGTTTGAGCATGGGGGGTTTTCTTCCGATGGAGGTTGAGAGGCGGGGACATGCGACGCAAATCATGTATTTTAGCCGGTCCACCCTGTTTGCCAAAGATGGGCCGAGAGTCAGAAGCCGGGCAGCATCGTCCGGCGGTCGCCGGCCGGCCACGCACCGGAAGGCTCTCCAGTTGACGAAACTCCTCCATCGGCTTATAGTCAGGCGTCGTGCCGGCGCTGTAGACTCGCTTCTCGAGTTGCGAGCAGGTCAGATGAGCTTTGATGATTCTGCGGGAACCGGGTATTCGACCATGCGCGGGCGGAACTACCCGGCGATTCGGCAGTTCACGGTGTTTCTGGAGAATCGGGTGGGCCAACTCTTGGAGGTGGTCCGCCGGTTCGAGGGCACCAAGGTCCGGATCGTGGCGCTCTCGATCGCCGATTCGACCGAGTGCGTGTTTGTGCGGTTCTTGCTCAGTCATCCCGAGGAGGGTCGCGAGATCCTGGAGCGTGCCGGGCTGGCCATCATCGAGAGCGATCTGATCGGCGTGGAAATGCCCGAGGGTCCCCAGCCGCTGCTGGAAATCTGCACGGCCCTGCTCCAGACGGAGGTGAACATCATCCAGGCATACCCCTTGCTCGTCCGCCCACGAGGACACGCGGCCGTGGCCCTGATGGTCGACAACATCGAGATGGGCCAGGAGACGCTGGCCGCCAGGGGTTTTACGATGATCACTGAGGGTGACTTGCAGGAAGGGGAGTGAGTGCCTATCCAAAAACCTTCTCCCCTCGCCCCGCTTGCGGGGAGAGGGGCCGGGGGTGGGCTGATGAAAATGCC